>JAYVOS010000404.1:0-13861 GCA_043757775.1 Chloracidobacterium sp.
GACATAGATATCACCGGTTTTGGGTTGGACCATTAAAGTTTCAGCGTCTTGATTAAAGTCAGGATAATTGAATCGCAGTATTTCCGCATTTTCGGTAAACAAAGGGCTTTGCCTGGTTGTTACCGAGGCAGCCATAGTGATTTTGGGTTCCGTAATTCGGTAGATGACGTGCTCCTCGCGTTTCGCCTTGTTATCGCCGATCTCTCCGATGTAGAGAAAACACTTACCACCTTTGTCTTTGAATGCTGCTATATCTTCCCAATCGATATTATGAGCGTTTGGTAACTTCCAAGTGCCAAGGTTTTCACCCTTTAGATTGATCGCAAAAATAAACGCATCGTCACCCGAATCGTTGTGTGTCCAAAGCACATTATTTTGACATCGCGATGCGGCAATGCCGCTACTTTCAGTAATGTCAGGCGACTTGATCGTCCCGATCACCGTCGGTGGACCAAAATGTGAATTTGGTTCATTCCCAGCATCGGGCGAAGAAACGATGGCGCAGGCAGAAAAAAACGCAGTCGTTACGGCTGGAAATATGACAAATGCAAAAAATTTAGCTATAGTTTGGTTCGACATACTTCACCAGTCAATGCATTATAACGCACGCAGTTAGGTGCAAGTTCAAAACATCGTTTTTAAGTTTTGCGGATAGTATTTTGAGCTAATCAAATGATCGTAGGAACCGAATGGATGATCGAAGCGACCGGATGTGATTCGGCGGCTTTGCGCGACGAGAGAGAGCTTCGCTCAGTTATGTCCGGCGTTATCGACGATCTAGGCCTAAAAGCGATCGGCGATGTCTGGCATAAATTCGACGGCGAAGGTGGCGTCACAGGCCTCATCGCCTTAACCGAATCACATCTCGCGTGTCACACATATCCCGAACATCAGACCGCGACATTTAACCTGTATTGCTGCAAGGCAAGACCTGAATGGGATTGGGATTCGAATCTCAAAGCTATTTTAGGAGCGGCTACAGTTTCTGTTACAAAGATCGACCGCGGAGAAAGCCTGAAATTTGAAACAGCCGGAGGTGAACTATGAGCGTGCTTCAGGCAAACTGCCCTTCGTGCGGTGCTCAGATCGAATTTCAGGCTGGCTCGACGATAGTTTTGGTGTGTCCATATTGCCGTTCGGCAGTTGCCCGGACTGATCGCGGCCTTGAGGACCTTGGTAAAGTCGCAGAGATCGCCGATTCCGAATCACCTCTAAAGCTTGGTCTGAAAGGAACTTACAAAGACACACGCTTTGAATTGACAGGTCGCGCGCAGCTAAAACATGAGCTTGGCGGTTATTGGGATGAGTGGTATGCAACATTTTCAAATGGCTGGGTCGGCTGGCTTGCCGAAGCACAAGGCCGATTTTATCTGACATTTTACCAACCTCTGCCGGAAAACGTTGTGCTGCCGACTTTCGAAGGGTTGCAGCTGGGCCAAGTCCTTGCTGAGATACCATCGCCAACTCCGCTGATGATCCAAGAGCGTGGTCACGGCACTTCGGTTGCCGCTGACGGCGAAATACCTTATAAACTCAAGCCGGGCGAGAAATTTGCCTACGCTGACCTCGCTGGCAAGAACAACGCATTTGCGACGATCGATTATAGTATGGATCCACCGTGGGTCTTTGTCGGCAGTCAGGTGACGCTTGCGGAGATAGGGCTTGGTGATGCAAAGCTTGTTCAAAGAGAAGCGAAGAAAGTTTCTGCAGCCGGAATGGGCTGCCCAAATTGCGGCGGGCCTCTGACATTGAATGCTCCTGACAAGACCGAACGCGTAACCTGTCCAAACTGCGACTCGCTGCTCGATGTAAATCAGGGAAATCTAACCTATCTCAAAACACTTAACCCCGCACCGGACCAACCTTCGTTCGTCGCACCTATAGGAGCCGAAGGAACTTTTGGCGATGTCAAATACAAGATCATCGGTGCGGTTGTCCGCAGTGTGACTATCGACGGCCTCAAGTATTACTGGCATGAATACCTGCTCTACAACGCGATGATCGGTTTCCGTTGGCTGGTCCATTCGGATAACCATTGGAATTTTGTGGAGCCCGTAAACCCGGCTGACGTAGGACAGGATAATGTTTTTGCGGCAGGCGGCACAGTCGATTATGGCGGCGAGAAATACAAGATATTTCAGGATGCCCCGGCGACGGTCGAGTATGTAAAAGGCGAATTTTACTGGCGTGTCGAGCAGGGCGAGACCGTGCGTTCGGTGGATTATGTAGCCGCTCCGCATATGCTGTCGCTCGAAAAGAGTGAGGACGAGATGAATTGGTCGTTGGGAACCTATATGACCAACGACGAGATTGAAAAGATATTCGGCATTAGCGATCTGCCGCGGTCTTGGGCCGTCGCTCCAAATCAGCCCTTTACAGGGCGGTTTTATTACACATGGGGAGCGTTGCCGCTACTTGCCCTTCTCGTCGTGGCAATAATGATGATCCCGCTCACTGGGATCACAAAAACGATCTTGACCCAAGAAATCGTTTTGCCGCCAATGACAAACGCAACAACGGCTCAGGCTATATTTAGCCAGCCGTTCGACGTAAAAGGTAACAAAAATGTTCGCATTACCGCCGGGGCTCAAGTATATAATTCCTGGGCCGATCTCGATGTCGATCTAGTAAACGATCAGAGCCAAGAGGTCGAATCGGTAAATATACCGGTCGAATATTATAGCGGCGTTGACGAAGGGGAAGCGTGGACGGAAGGCGATAAATCGACCGACGCAACGCTGTCATCGCTGCCGGCTGGAAAATATACCCTCAAGGTCGAGGGAACGTGGCAAAACTGGCAAGCTCAGATGCCGGTCACCGTTAAGGTAGAGCAAGGCGTAAATCGCGGAGTTAATTTTTGCTGCGCAATACTGATTTTGTTCATCGTTCCGGTTTTGGGCCTATTTAGAAAATTCTCGTTCGAATCGAGCCGTTGGAAAGACAGTATGTTTACATCGAGCGGGTCGAGCAACACTGACGACTCGGATGATTCGAGCGACGATTAGGTGTAAATATGTGGAAAAAAATATATATGGTGTTCGGCGTAGGCGTACTTATGTTTTATGGGACAGCGGCGTGGTTTGGTTGGGAATTGGCTAATTCCGGCAGCCATTCGCGTCTCGGAGTGCCTTTCTTTTATTCCGGATTTCGTGGAGGAAAATAATGTTGAATTTATTAGCTTTAGCCCCGATTTTAGGTTTGATCGTCAAACTTGACGAGCTCTGGGGCGTAATCGAAACTACCATCATCTTTGTTGTCATCGGCCTTATTGTATTTGCGATTGCCTTTGCCATCGTGGTGCTGGTCGCACCATTCTCGGTAAAAAAAGAAATCGAGGTCGATCAAAATACATCGCTCGCGATCATTATCGGATCGGTCATAATCGGCGTCGCGATGATAATCTCGGCCGCGATCCACGGATAGCCGAGAAACGTATAACGGAAAGTGGAAAGTGGAAAATGACAGAGGTTTATTTCATTTTCCATTTTCCGCTATCCATTTTCCGTTTTTATGAAACGTGCCCCGCTGCTATTCCTCAATGTTTTTGTCATCGCCACCTGCGGACTCATCTATGAGCTGCTTGCCGGGACTCTCTCAAGCTATGTCCTTGGTGATTCGATAACACAATTTTCGATAATCATTGGCATTTACCTGTTCGCGATGGGTGTCGGCTCGTGGCTGTCGCGGTTTATCGACAAACACATCGCGGAAAAGTTTGTCGAGATCGAGCTTGCTGTTGCTGTAATAGGAGGATTTTCGGCACCGCTGCTGTTTCTCACGTTTGCACATCTTTCGTATTTCAGCATTGTTCTTTATGGCGTAGTATTTTTGATCGGCGTTCTCGTGGGCCTAGAAATACCGCTGCTGATGCGGATACTGCAAGACGAGCTGGATTTCAAAGATCTCATCTCCCGCGTCCTTGCTTTCGACTACATTGGTGCATTGGCCGCGTCACTGCTGTTTCCAATATTTCTAGTTCCAAAATTGGGATTGAATCGCACGTCGCTGCTTTTCGGAATGTTCAACGCCGCGGTCGGTATCTGGGGAACATGGCTGCTGTTACCGTTGATCAAACGAAACGTGACAATAATGCGAGTCAAGGGTTTTATTATTTTAACGCTGCTGGTAATTGCGTTTATCAAAGCCGACCGTCTGACCACGCTAGCCGAAGATGCCCTGTTTGTCGATAACATTATTTACGCAAAAAGCTCGTCCTATCAGCGGATCGTAGTGACAAAAGGCAAGACGGGCTATGCGCTCTTTCTCAACGGCAATCTACAGTTCAATTCGTTTGATGAATACCGCTATCACGAGGCTCTCGTCCATCCGGCTTTTGCGGCGTATAACGGAACCGCAAAGCGCGTGCTCGTGCTAGGCGGCGGCGACGGTCTCGCGCTGCGTGAGATAGAAAAATACCCTTCAGTCGAATTTATCCAACTCGTCGATCTCGATCCGGATATGACAAAAGTTTCGACCGCCGTGCCGGCACTTGGCGAGCTTAATCGACACTCATTCACTGATCCGCGTGTTCACGTTACAAACGGAGACGCTTTTGTCTGGCTCGACAGCACGCCGACCGATCCTTTTGATGTCGCGATAGTCGATTTTCCTGATCCAAACAATTTTGCGTTGGGAAAACTCTACACGACGCGGTTTTATAATCTTTTGAAAAACAAGCTCAAGCCGGATTCGGCAGTCGTTATCCAGACAACATCGCCGCTCGTTGCTCGCAAATCTTTCTGGTGCATAATCAAAACGCTCGAATCGATCGGTTTCTCAGTCAGGCCTTATCAGACAACTGTGCCGAGTTTTGGAATCTGGGGATATGCTTTAGCAAAACTGCAACCTTTTGATCAGCCGACAAAGCCGCCGCCAAATCTTGAGCTACATTTCCTTAACGACAATAGTTTCTCTTCAATGTTCGAATTTCCCAGCGACACCTCCCGCCCCGACGAAGACATCGAGATAAACCGACTCGATAACCAAGCTCTGGTCAGATATTACGAGGCCGAATGGCGGAGATTTGAGCAGTGAAGCTGACACGCCGAGAATTGCTCACAATATTTTTAGGAGCACCTTTCGCTATGAGTGCATGCGGATCGGGTGAGGTAGCATCTCCCTTTCCCGTAGGCGAAATCCTAGGGCAGTCTGTAGGTCTTGGGCATATGTTGCGTGAAAACCGCACTTTTGAGGTTCCTAGGGATAATTGGGAAACGAAAAAGGTTGCGATCGTCGGCGGTGGCGTAGCGGGACTGACTGCGGCGTGGAAATTCAAAAAAGATAATTTTAACGATTTTGTTTTACTCGAGCTCGAAAAAAAGACCGGCGGCACTGCACGTAGTGGAACGGGCGAGCCAGTCGGATATCCGTGGGGAGCCCATTATTTGCCCGTTCCGTTTCAGGAAAATACTGAATTGATATCTCTTCTTGATGAGATGTCGCTGATCGAGGGACGTGATGCTCAGGGTGATGTCAACGTAAAAGAACAATACCTATGTCGAGAACCGGAAGAGCGAGTTTTTTACAAGGGTCGCTGGTACGAGGGGCTATATCTTACGGTCGGGGCAAGCGAGGACGACAAACGACAGTTTGCCGAGTTTCAAAAACTGCTTGATAGTTGGATAAATTGGCGTGATGCCAAGGGTCGCAGGGCTTTTGCAGTGCCGTTAGAGCTTTGTTCAGATGACATTCAAGTCACTGCTCTTGATAAAATAACATTTGACGAATGGTTGCGACAAAACGGGTTTACATCCGAACGTCTTCTCTGGTATTGCGACTATGCGACGCGGGATGATTATGGACTAAAGCTCGACCAGGCATCGGCGTGGGTAGGGTTATTTTACTTTTGCTCGCGGGTGCGAAAAAGCGGTGTTGAGTCTCAACCTTTCATCACTTGTCCGGAGGGAAACGGACAATTCGTAAACCATTTTTATGACAAGGTTAAAGACAATGTCCGCAGATCACAAATGGTTGTCGCGGTCGATCCAAATGATAAGGGAGTTGATGTAATTTGTCTCGACGGCAAAGACCTGCGCGGCATTCACTGTGAAAAGGTCATTTACGCATCGCCAATGTTTACGGCTCCGTGGGTGATACGCGGCTTTCGCGAAGACCCGCCCTTTGCCGCCGGTGAATTTCAGCATAACGCCTGGTTTGTCGCTAATCTTTTCCTCAAGGATCGCCCAAAACCGCGATTTGTAAAGGATTTTCCACTCTCTTGGGATAATGTTTTATATGAAAGCCCATCGCTTGGTTATGTAACGGCGACACATCAAAAGGGGATCGACTATGGCCCGACGATCTTGACCTATTATTATCCTATGTGCGAAGACCCAAACGGACGCACGACACTTTTCAATTACGATTGGAAGCAACTCGCCGATGTGTGCCTGACCGATCTGTCGCGGGCGCACCCAGATATTTATGAGCTGACGGAGCGGCTGGATGTAATGCGTTGGGGACACGCGATGATAAGCCCGCGGCCAAATTTTATCTGGAGCGGCATCCGCGAAAAGGCCGTCAAGCCATATCACAACATCCATTTCGCACACACAGACCTCAGCGGTATAGCCCTTTTTGAAGAAGCATTTTATCATGGTCTACGTGCTTCGAAGGAAATTATGGTCATTAATACATGATGGACAAGATAAACAGGATCTGTTTTTATCCTGAATATCTTGTCCATCCTGTTTGAATATATTTTTTGATGGACGCTACTTTATCAAAACCAAACTACTGGCTTTTCTCCCGTGAGATCGATTTGACGGTCTTTTTGGGGAGTGCATTGGCGTCTTTGTTGTTACTCGTAGTCGGTTCGCAGATCGGTGTGCTCAATGGTGAGTCGCCGGAGTGGACTTGGGTGATGGCGGTGTTGTTTATTGATGTCGCTCACGTCTGGTCGACCAGTTTCCGCGTGTATTTTGATAAGGAAGAATTCAAGCGTCGGTTTTGGCTTTATTTGCTTGTACCGATAATTGGCTATGCGATCGGAGTTGCGTTGTATTCTGAGGGCGAGCTAGTTTTTTGGAAAGCTCTCGCGGCGATCGCTGTCTTTCATTTTATTCGGCAGCAATATGGCTGGGTCAATCTTTATCGTCTCAAACTAAATGAGACGGCACGTTGGACGTGGTGGGTCGATGCAGTAGCTGTTTATCTCGCATCGGTTTATCCGATCGCATTTTGGATGACGCGGCTGCCACGAAATTTTGAATGGTTTGTGCAGAATGACTTCTTTTCCATACCGGCGATCGTAGAGACGATCCTGTTTCCGGGATATGTAATTGCTCTGACGGTTTATTTTGCTAAATCGATCTATTTGTATTTTACGATCGGTTTCCTGAATATCGGCAAGGATATTGTGGTCGCAACTACCGCTATCTGCTGGTATATCGGCATTGTCTATTTTAATTCGGATTATGCGTTTACGGTGACGAACGTCATTATCCACGGCGTGCCGTATTTTGCCCTGATCTATGTTTACACTCGTGCGAGACGCGAATCGACGGGTTGGATATATAAAACATTGTCGGCGAATTGGCTCGTGTTTTTAGCGACTCTTTGGGCTTTAGCGTATGTCGAAGAGCTTTTTTGGCATCGTGGCATCTGGCATGAAAAGCAGTGGCTTTTCGGCGGCGATTGGGATTGGTCGCGAAATATGCGGACATTCATAGCACCGCTGCTCGCTCTGCCTCAGCTAACGCATTACGTATTAGATGGTTTCGTCTGGCGGCGAAAGAATAATCCGGATTTTAAGCTGATCTGACCATAAAAAAAGGCGGCTCGAGAGCCGCCAAAGAAAAAGTCTGCATCTCGTTCATTTTCTTTTGCCGATCAACTTAACGATCATTGTGGATTCCTGAGCATCGTTTGTAAGAGGAGCAAAATTAAAATTTTTGCTCGAATCACCGTTCTTTAATGCGATCTTGAAAGACCCCAATTTTACATTGAACATCGATGAAAACTTACCGTTGACCTTTGCTTCCTTGATATTGTCATCCGTTGTTTCAAAAGTATGAATATTGTCGTCCGATTCGAAATGGACGGTGTCTTTTGCGATGTAAAGCGAACCCTGACAAGTATCGGTCATCAGGGCCCCGTGGTCGTGGAAAACACGAAAAACAGCACTACCACCTAGATCGATAGCTTGCTGCATGTATTTTTCAGCTTCGGTAAAATTCTTTAGGCCGTAAAGATAAGCAAAACCTAACTGTTGATAGGCACGGGCAACAGTTGGCTTCAGCTCCACTGCCTCCTTCAACGTGCTTATCGCTCCGGTCACGTCTCTGCTCGTGTCATATTGATAGACTGCCTTTTCGACAAGGGTGTCGTATTTATCACTGCCACTGGCACCAGATGTTGTGGTGTTATTTGACGCGGAGTTTTGATTGGGATTAGTGTAACTCGCTTCAATAAGGTTTAATAGTGCGACCGTCCCGCCGGCATTTTTGATCTCTGTTTTCTCAGCAGAAGTCAGTTTAAAGTTAACGCCGCGTGAGCCTACATTCTTTCGCACCTGAACATCACCGACACCATTTTGTAAAAGAGTGACGATGGCATCCAGCGTTAGCGGTTGGCCGTTGAATTTATTAGTTGAATTATTAGAGGTATCAGTAGGAGTGGTCGGTTTTACGACGGCTGCTGCACGGTAGTTTGCTTTAGTAGCAGCAATTACCTCAGGGCGAGCTCCAGCACTCACAAGTTCTGCCTCAACATCAGGAGTGACCTTAAAATCAACACCATTGCTATTGATCACATTGACGATCTCCCGCGTCTGCAACTGTTTGGAACGCAGTACGTTGAGGAGTTTATCTCTCTTTACAGGCGAACCTTTGTACTGCCCAAATATTCCGACTGATGTGGATAAAACAAGCAACGTGCTCCATAGTAAGATAATAATTGTTGAAGATTTTAAATGTCTCATCTTTGTAGTCCTCTCTATCAAGTTAATAATTTTTCGGCGCTGGGTTTTTTCGGTTTAGCAGCCGGAGCCTTCGGAGCGGCCGGTTTTGGAGCCGTAGTCGCGGGTTTGTCGGTCTTAGGCGCAGTATCGATGGGGGATAATGTACCACCTGATCCGGCCGGCAGGCTTGAATTGCTGGCCGGACTTATTTGAGCGGGTTGCTGGGTTGGAACGGGCTGTTCTTGGCTAGTTCTCACGTCGGATTTTTGCGTCGGGGTGTCAGTTTTTGTATTGCTGATTTTATTGGTCTCGGTGTTACCAGCTTTAGATCCGCCGGTCAGCAGAAGTAGCGGTATTGCAATGACACTGCCTAAGACTAATAGCAAGACTATTCCGGCTCCTGCATAATGTACCGGTTTTAGTTTACTGAAAAAGGAGGCTTGGGCAGGGACAGGTGCGGACTGGCCCGCTAAATTCTCGCTTACATTTCCGAGGCGGGTTACTTTCAAACCGGCCGCCGGAGTAGCTGCGGCTCCAAGTCGGGTTTGTTTCATTCCGCCGCCCTCCATTGAAACCGGGGCCGGAGCGCCCAAACGGGTTGCTTTGAGTGTCGCACTATTTACTTCTTCGGTAACGAGATCATTTAGCGATGGTGTCGATCCAGACGGCCGGGTAGGTGCTTTCTTATGTGTCCCAGTTATGCCATGCATCGTGCCGCTCGCTGCAAAACCGGCATCCATCAGCACTTCACGAAAGTCGCCGGCAGTCTGAAAGCGCTTGTCAGGATCTTTTTCGATCGCTTTCATGATCGCTGCTTCTACATCTTCCGGTATCGCCGGATTTACTGAACGCGGGGATGGCGGAACCATTTCGGTCTGTGCTTTCATCAGCTCAAATTCGTTTTCAGTATCGAACGGTAGCTTGCCGGTCAGCACCTCATAAAGCATCATTCCCAATGCATAAATATCCGAGCGTCCGTCTGTTTCGAGACCGCGAACTTGTTCCGGAGCCATGTATTCGAGCGTTCCGATGATATTACCTGCACGTGTCATACGTGCGCTGCCTAAAAGCCGTGCGATACCGAAATCAAGCACCTTGAGCGTGCCTTTTTCGGTGAGCATCATATTTGCCGGTTTGATGTCGCGGTGAACGATGCCGAGCTCATGAGCGTGATCGATGCCGTCGAGCACCTGACAGAAAACAGGGATCGCTTCTTCGGCAGGCAAAACGCCACGTCGCTGCAAGATATGATCGAGTGTTTCGCCGCGGACAAATTCCAGAACCATGTAAAGCTCTTCGCCCTGGCGGAACATCGTATAGAGCGTTGCGACATTAGGATGATTGAGCTTAGCAAGTGTGACGGCTTCGGTGCGAAAGCGTTCGACTACCGATGTTTGGCTTGCTAGTTCGGGTTTTAGGGCCTTGATAGCTACCTCGCGGTCGAGCATCGTATCGACGCCTCTGTAGACAGCACCCATCCCGCCTTCGCCGAGCTTGTCTTCGATCTTATAGTTCCCGATAATTTGTCCGATCATTCTACGTACTCCTTAAATCCCCTGATGATCTTTTATGCTATTGCAACTTCTCTTGTCACACGCACGCTCTGATCCGCTTGCACATTGTTCTGTTCTGCTATTTTAACAAGTCCTGCGGTAATATTGTCGTGTCCACCATTATGTTTTGCCGCCGCTATCAATCTCTCGCCGACGGAATGAAGGTCTGCATCTGATAACATGATCGCCTGGATCTCTGCGTCATTGAGCATATCGCTCAAACCATCGGAACAAAGCAAAAACGTGTCGCCCGGAGCGATCGCAAATTCATCAGACACCTCGACATCAACCGTTGGCTGAGTTCCGACCGCACGCAAGATCACATTCTTATCCTCGTGATCCCGTGCTTGTTCCATCGTTATGATGCCGTGCGCGACCATTTCCATTACCTGCGAATGATCGATTGTGATCATTTCCAATGCATTGCTCCTAAAACGATACAAGCGGCTGTCGCCGACATGAGCGCAAAAAGCAGTTTCATTTTGCAGAACAAGAGCGATGACTGTCGTTCCCATTCCCGAAACATCTTCTCCGGTTAAGGATGACTCGTATATTTGCTCATTGGCGATTTCGATAGCATTTCTCAGTGCTTCTGGTGCTGAAAGGCCGTTTTCCGCATAGTAGATCTCGCTGATCAGATCGACTGCCATCTGCGAGGCGACTTCCCCCGAAGCGTGTCCGCCCATCCCATCGGCCACGATCGTGAGAGTTCCCTTTTTTAGACGAGTCTCAACATCATACGGATTTACATGCCGACCATTGTCTTCATTAGCTTCGCGGACGCAACCCGGATCCGTCTGCACTGATGCAATGACCTTGGGTATTAGGTCATGTGTATCTATTTTTCTAGTTTCCAACATACTTTCGAAAAAATTGTTACTTTGCTTTCAATGAAAATGTAAACACTTTCTTACTACCTATGACTTCTATATTCACATTTTTGTCCTGAAACCCATCGCGACGCAAGGTCAAAGGAACATTCTCACCTAGATTTGCATCCATATCCAATGGTGTTGTGCCTAACGGCTGCCCATTTCTCAAAACTTGTGCCTTGCCCTCATCGACATCTACACGGATCTTGGTATTACCTTTGCTATTAGCCGCAGATAAATTTGACCCCGTCGAAGTCTGGGTCGCGGTGTCTCCACCACTTGTAATAAAGAAGATGCCGCCAACTACAACTAAAAGAAACAACACCGCTATGCCACCTATCCCAGCAACCAATACCATCGGAAATGGTTTTGAAGCCGGGGTGGAGACTTCCGTTGCATAAGAATTATCGGAATCGTTTTGTACAAATACCGTACCCGGGATTACAGGGTCAGGTTGAGACTTAAATGCGACGGTCCGGATCTCATTTTGCGGCACCTTTCCATGCCTTGCATTCAATGCTTTTTGAACTGCCTGCAGCAGCTCATCAACCGTTCGGTACCGGTTTGCTGCATCCTTTTTAAGACACTTAGCAACAATTGTACTTACCTCACGGGGAACGGCTGGATTTAGGGCGTCGGGAGGCTGAAACTCCGCCCGGGTGATCTTTAGAACAAGTCCGCCAAGAGTATCGCCGTGAAACGGTAGCCGTCCGGTCAACATTTCATAAAGCAATACCCCGAGAGCCCAGATATCTGTTTGCGGAGAGGCGGGTTTCGATTCTAACTGTTCTGGGGAAAGATAATTTGGAGTTCCGATCACACCGCCGGTCTGCGTTAACCCTTGGCTCGAGGAGTCTTTGGCAATTCCAAAATCGAGCAGCTTTAGCGAACCGCCCAGCGTTAGTTTTGCGTTTTGAGCCTTAATATCACGATGAATGACGCCATTGCGATGAATATATGCGATAGCTTCGCAAACGGAAGAAAATACAGTAAGAGTTTCGTCAATGGTGAATGCACGTCTTTCGATCAGATCTTCAAGACATTCACCGTCCACTAACTCCATAAAGATGACGAGTTGGTCACCTTCTTCGCGAAAGTCGTAAAGTGTTGCTATATTTGGATGATGCAGTCCCGCTTGGAGCCGTGCCTCATTAAAGAATCGCGTTTTAAAACTCTCGTCTTTGGTCGCCTTTCCGAGTATCTTGATCGCTGCAGGACGGCCGAGTTTTTCATGGATGCCGCTATATACGACACCCATACCGCCCTCACCGAGATAACCGGTGACGCGGTATTCGCCAATCATTTCATTGATCTCGAACCGTCTTTGCATAAATCGCAGGGGTCAGATGGATATACAGGACGAGTTGTCCTGTATATCCATCTTTAGTTTTCGAATTGACTACTGATCTCCGGCGAGAAATTCCTTACCGTAGCGGATCGGAACGGCATAAGTGATCGCATCGGCCTGTTGTCCGGCAAAGAAAATGCCGATCACTCTGCCTTGCAGATCGAAAACGGGTCCTCCGGAATTACCGGGCCCGGTCGATCCGGTTGCGAGTTGGATGACATCTCCCATTTCACTCACGCGCTTGTCACCACCATTTTTGTCGTCGCTGTCACGAATAATATTTCCGATATTCGTTGCAGTAACTGTAGGATCCGGAATTATCCTAAGCTGTTTTTCCTGATTGAAAACATCTTTAGATGCGATAACACCGTAAACACGAGGTGAGGCAGCCGGATAACCAAGAATTGTGACCGTTTCACCTTTCTTCAAGGTGTCGTAGTTATCGTAAAGCTCAACTTTTGTAAGCTGTCCCGGAACATCGATCTTGATCAAGGCCACATCATGACGGTCGGAGACCTGCTTAAGCTGGGCGGCCATGCGGTTTTCCTTGCCTGCGAGCGTGACATCTAATGTGTCATCTACACCCTTGAGAGTGCCTTGAAGTTGTTTACCTTCCTGCTTGGTATTTGCCGGAACCCAATCAGTAGGCGGCGGCACAAGAGATGTGCTGGCCAGACGACCGTCCGGTGTGATCACAACACCGCGCGGAGTGTCCTGCGGGAAATGATATGTTGTTTTCCAAGTGGCGGCTACGTGTCGATTGGTCAGAATAAATCCGTCGTTCGTCACAATAAAGCCGGTTCCTGTGTGTCGTCCGCCGACAGGGACGGTAAGGTCGGTTTTGTTGTCAGTTAATAGAGGCTCATAGGCATTTCCGGTTTGAACATAAACCGGAAGAGCCGCTCCCGCAGTCGGGTCGATCGGACCCTTGCCAAGGTTAACCCCAAGCACTCTTGACAGGACCTCACGACTATTGGGAACAAACTGGTGATAGATCTGTGCCTGTTTGGATGTATCAATTAACCGCCACGCAACTTCGATATAGACGACCGACTTGCCGTATTTATCATTAATATCGGAGGCGGACATACCCTTGCCGTCAGCGATCTTTTTCTCGAGATCTGCAGTTTTACCCGTTGAGTCTTGGGTAATCGCAGCTTCGCGGTTTTTGATATACCAATAGGCTCCG
>JAYVOS010000405.1:0-3691 GCA_043757775.1 Chloracidobacterium sp.
TCGGCGTCGCCTGCACACGGCCGCTCTGTGCATAACCGGTAAAGGCAAATGCAAGTGTTGCAAGGGCAGCTAGTAAGAGATATTTTATTCGCGAAAAAAGCAGTAAACTCATTTCACATTATGATGCCCCAAGAGAACGTAACTTTGCTTACGACGCTTTTTACAGCTTTGGAAACTTTTCGACAAAATCAAGCAGATTGCCTACATAATCAGGAAAACGGGGGCAGGAAATAAAATGAGACCCTAACAACTCATCTGCGATACTCGTGTCATAGGTCTGCGAAATAAAAAAATACGGCACGCCGTGATGGGGCAAACCGGTGATCGATGGTGAGATACTTGTATTGAGAAACCACTCAGCGAGTTTTATCGGCGGGCCAAATTCACTCTTTCGTCCGGTCAGTTCTTTGGCGATAGCATCGAAAAGTTCTGCCGTCGTCAACGGCTGCGGATCTGCTAACGCAATAGTTTTGCCGACCGCATCTTTATCACGAGCGAGAGCGGCTATCGCATCGACTACAAAATCAACCGGCACGAGATTGAGCCGCACTTGATCGTTACCGACATTCATTATTCGCAGCAAAACGGGCGCCTTTCGAAGGTAATTGATGAGGTAATAAATACCGTCGTATTTGGCAGTCTCGCCGGATTCCGAATCGCCAACCACGACCGACGGACGGTAGATCGTCACAGGAAACGTTGGCTTTAGTTTTTCGACCTCGGCCTCAGCGAGATATTTAGTTTCCTCATAATTATTGCGAAAACCTGCGTTGTGTTCGAGCTCTTTTTCGAGAATAACGCCCTCACGTTTTCCGGCAACGTAACAGGTCGATACATAATTATAACGTCGCAGATTTCGTATCGAACGGACAATGTCATTAACATTTTTTGTGCCTTCGAGATTTACGTCAAAGGCAATCTCTTTCGAAACAGCCAGATCGTACGCAGCGGCGAGATGAAACACGTCGGTCGTTTCAAATTGTATCGTTTCGAGATCTTCATTTGAGATGCCCAGATTTGGCCGTGTAATATCGCCCTCGACTATCACAAAGCTCTCAAGCGGCGTATTTGTCGCCTCGGCGATCTCTTCGATCTCATCCATTGCCTTTTCGACGAACTGCGGCTGAACAAGCAAAAAGAACTGAGTTTCGGTTTTTGCGAGCCTTTCGACGAGCCGTCCGGCGATAAATCCGGGAAAACCTGTAAGGAAAATTGTTTCTCTGTAAAGCATATCGGCAGTTTCATTTTAGCAAGTCCGCCGATGATTTGGCTCGACATTTAATGAAAACGCCCGAAATGAGCATGAAAAAAACATTTACTTCTTATTGAGGCGTGTGCTAAAGTTTTGAACGCGCTGGGGTTATATGAGAATTCAGGAAATGAAGTCGGGACTTTCGCATCTAAAAAAGCGGATGGGAAACGAAAGACAAGAAAATTTTTTCGAAACACTTGCCGGTGATCATACCTGGGCGGCACCGGAAAACGATCTGCCGACTGCGGCTGACTGCGAGTTGGACGAGCCGCGTTGGTCGGTTGTGTCGTTCGATAAGGTCGAGTCGGTCGGATTGAACTATATGCAAGCCGTAGAATTGATGTCAAACCTCGATGCTCGCGGATTTTCAGGCCTGTGCATCATTACCAACAAAGCCGCATCACGGCTCCACAGCTAAAACTCCAAGACCACCTTTCCAAAACTTTCGTTAGACTCAAGATATTTATAAGCCGAAACTACATCATCGGCAGTAAAAGTGCGGTCTAGATTCGCGCATATTTTGCCTGATGTGAGTAGCGGAACGACCTCGTCGGCAAATTTTTGCGTCGCTTCTGCTTTTTCTGCGGTAGAGCGTGAACGCAAGACTGTACCGATGATCGTTAGGCGTTTTTGTAGAGCCATACCGAGATTGAATTCAGCCGTTCGGCCAGCCGTCAGCCCGACCAGTATCAACCTCCCTTTCAATGCGAGGCTCGCGAGATTCTCAGGAAAATATGCACCACCGACCAGGTCGAGGACGAGATCAACGCCTTTCCCGCCGGTGATCTCGCTGACTTTATCTGCAAAATCGATACCGTTTTCGGTAGAGATCCCTGAATCAAGGCCAAACTCTTTGCATTTTTCCAACTTATCCGACGTTCTCGAAGTGCCTATAACTATTGATCCTTTGGCTTTTGCAAGCTGCAAAGCTGCAAGTCCGACGCCTGAGCCAACCGCATGTATTAATAGCATTTCGCCTTGTTTAAGATTTCCACGAGTAAATATTGCGTCGTGAGCCGTAATAAAAGCCTCAGGTACTGCGGCGGCCTCGGCAAAGCTGAGGTTTTTGGGAACTAGGGCGAGCAGTGTTTCGTCTGTTAACAAAAAATCCGCTTGTGCTTCACCCGCAGTGATACCAAATACGTGGTCGCCGGGTTTCCAAGTTTTTACACTATCTCCGATCGCGGCGACCTCGCCGGCAAATTCCATCCCCGGCAATTTTGCCGAATACCCGGCGGGCGGCGGATAAACTCCGCGAACCTGTAAAAGGTCAGCACGGTTCAATCCAGCGGCTCGAACGCGAACTAGTACCTGAGTATTTTCCAGCGGTAGAGGCTCGGCGATCTCTCTGATCTCTAGGTTTTCCGGTGACCCGAACTCAGTTATATATACGGCTTTCATTTCTTTAACTTTGTTTCGATGTCGTTTGCTTTCAGCGAATTTCCGGTCGCCCGTTGAAGCTCGGCAATGGCCTTGTTTAGCTCGGTTCGTGCCCTAAGCTCGTTACTGCGTGCAGCGGTTAATGCCGTCTGTCTTTCAAGAACTTTATAGACATCGGACTGTCCCTCATCAAGTTTTCGTTGTTCCGACTCATATTGCCTTGCCGTATTTTCGCGGGCTATCGCTGCGGCACGCAAACGCCCCTCGGCGGTTCGCACAGATTGCAAAGCATTACGGACCTCGACCTGGATGCCCTGTTCGATCTGCTCACGCTGCGTCTCGATTCGTTCAGCTTCGACCCTTGCATGACCGAGTTGTGCGGCAGCAGTCTTATCACCAAATAATGGCAGGTTGAACTGAATGCCCAAACGAAATACGGGGTATCGATTTGCCAGTATGCCGGAGAATGGGCTACCTGTAAGCAGAGCAAGATTAGCCTGCTGTTGGGCGCAAGCTGGTGATGCGGGATTTATGGTGCAGGCCGTCGGGAACGTCGGACTAAATTTCGGATTACTCGATCCTCCAATACCCGCCGCCGTATAGCTGGCGATAAAATCGATCTGTGGCTTGGTCTGTTCGCGATAAAGCCGCTGATCTAGCAGATTTATGTCTTTTTGGGTCCGATTGATCTCTATTTCAGGTCTGTTTTCGAGCGCTGTATCCATCGCTTCGGTCAATGACGTATTTGGTATCGCCACTTCGACCGACTCGACCGGTGTCAAAGCCTCACTCCAAAGCACATCATTTCGATTGGGCGAGATCAGGTTTTTTAGCACATTTTCGTTGAGATTTACTGTATTCAGGGCATCGTAAACGGCCTGTTCGTAATTGGCGACCTGAGTTTCAGCCGCAACTATATCAATCGGCGCAAGCTGGCCTTCGTTTACGAGGCGGCGGTTGTGTTCGAGTTGATCTTTGGCGTCGCGAAGAGCATCACGCTGGACCTGCAAATTGCGCAGAGCATAAGTCAGATCCCAATACGATTTTTGCACGGCAGCA
>JAYVOS010000406.1:0-3686 GCA_043757775.1 Chloracidobacterium sp.
TCGGATCGTCGATACCCTGCCCGCGATATGTCTCCGCGAGTTCTGGAAATTTCTCCAAAAGCCCAGGTTCAACAACCAGAGAATGTTCTATGCTAAACCTGTTCAGTGTGCCGTCAGGCATTGGCAGCGACAGGATCGTCTCACTGCCGTCCGAAAATTCTTCCGGCGCCAGAGCAAGCAATTGTTTAAGTCGGCTCTTATTCAAATTAAAGGCTACAAATCTGTTTGGTGCCCGCACACGTTCAACCGCACTTTGGCGGAGATTCGAGGCGTCTATTCGGCTCCAAATGTCATCGTTACCCGCCGCGTGAACATTAAAGACAGCAAATATGACGACATAAAAAATGGATACAGCTATCATTCTGAAATGTGGTCGAATCATTGGACGCTCCTAACCGGAAATTATTTAGTTATCTTACACGCCTGAGAATTGTATTGTCTAACCTTAGCATCCTACGTTTTTAGATGGTGGCTGATGAGGATTAAGGTGAGCCTAATTAAAAATGGTAGAATCAACTTTTGAAAGATGACCACTGACCGGCTTGAAACAAGAAAGAATACGATCCCTGCCGTTTTTACCGAGCCTTTGCTTCCCGAACCCGCACAACTAGAAGTGTTGGATCTGACCGAGAAGACCGGATTTAGGCTCGCACATCGGATGAATCTTGGGCGGTGGAAACGCCTGATGACGTTTGGCCAGCGGCATATTGGTTCGCTCTGGATATATATCGCGACTTACAATTTGATGAATGTTTTCGGCATCGAAAATGTCGAGAATGCCGAGGTCGAGAAACCGCTGATACTCGTTGCCAACCACCGCTCGTTTTTTGATATGTACACCGTATCGAGCGTGATATTTCGCCGGACAAAACGCCCTGTGACACTCTTTTTTCCAGTGCGGGCAAAATTTTTCTATGACAACCCGGTTGGTTGGTTCGTCAATCTGGTGATGGGCTGGTTTTCGATGTATCCGCCTTTTTTTCGCGAGGCCGGCGAAGCTAAAAAGCGTGAATTCGACAAATATTCGATGCGGCGGCTCGTTCAGATCAGCACCGAGGGACACGGCCACATGATCGGCTTTCATCCTGAGGGTAAGCGCAATTTCTCTGAGAATCCCTATGACTTTCTGCCTGCTCAACCTGGCATTGGTAAGGTAATATACGAAGCCCGGCCGCAGGTTGTGCCAGTATTTATTGCAGGACTTGGCAACGATCTGCCAAAACAGATAATGGGCAACTGGACAGGCGGGCCGAAGGTGCGCATCTGGTTTGGCGAGCAGGTCGATCTGAGCGATTTTTACGCGAAAAGCGACCGTCTCCGGACACACAAGGAGCTCGGAGATTTTCTGATGACAAAGATCGCCGACCTGGGCGAACAGGATCGCGAGAAATTTGAGACGAAGTAATGGAAGGGAATTCGACACGATCTGAAATAAGCATAGACAAACCGCGTTTGGAAATGAGCACGCGTCGCCGCTGGGCAGTGACGATCGGCGTGATGACCGGTATGGCGATCGCCGCTCTTGAGGCAACCGTCGTCGGAACGGCGATGCCGACAGTTATCGCTGCCCTCGGCGGCATACATTATTACAGCTGGGTGTTTTCCGCGTATCTCGTAACCTCGACCGTGACGGTGCCGGTGTGGGGCAAACTTTCCGATTTTTATGGAAGGCGACTCTTATATCAAGTAGGGATCGGTGTATTCCTGCTTGGCACTTTGCTTTCGGGATTTGCCGGTTCGATGACGCAGCTTATTATCTTTCGAGCGATCCAAGGACTAGGAGCCGGAGCTTTGGTTCCGCTCGGGATGACGATAATTGGCGATATTTTTACGATCAAAGAGCGTGCTAAGATGCAGGCTTATTTCAGCGGTGTCTGGGGGTTGTCAAGTGTCATCGGGCCTGTTATCGGTGGTTTTGTGACGGATCAGATTTCGTGGCGGTGGGTGTTTTTTATCAATCTTCCAATCGGCATTGCAGCGGCCTTGATAATTGGTTTTGCGTTAAAAGAGCCAAAATTAAAGGAAAAGCCAACCATCGATTATCTCGGAGCAATGTCCCTGATGGGAGCCATCAGCCTGCTTATGCTGTCTCTGGTCGAAGGCGGTTCGTCGCTAGAGACTATCCTAGCGCCGATGAATCTGCTGACGATAGCGGGCGGTCTGATCATGCTCGGGCTCTTTATCTACATCGAAACGAGGGCCGCAGACCCGATAATTCCGTTCAAGCTTTTCAGAAATCGTACGATACTCGTATCCGTGATCGCCGGATTTCTCGCGGGAATTGCAATGTTTGGCGGCATTTCATTTATACCGCTGTTTGCTCAGGGAGCATTAGGAATGACCGCAACGAAAGCCGGCTCGCTGTTGACACCGTTGATGTTGAGCTGGGTTTCGATGTCAATCATCGGCGGACGTCTGCTGCTCAAGATCGGGTACCGTGCGATGACGATCAGCGGATTTATCATCATGACGACGGGCTTTGTGTTCCTCTCGACTGTTCAAAGAGAGACCGCACATGTCTGGCTTTATTTTTATCTGGTGCTGATCGGTTCGGGGCTT
Organism: Chloracidobacterium sp.; assembly: GCA_043757775.1. Classification (GTDB taxonomy): domain Bacteria; phylum Acidobacteriota; class Blastocatellia; order Pyrinomonadales; family Pyrinomonadaceae; genus OLB17. The sequence continues at coordinate 2,560 of JAYVOS010000406.1, forward strand.
GGGCTTACGATGCTGACTCTATTGATAGCTGTTCAGCAGGCTGTCGAACGCACGCAGCTTGGTGTTGCTACATCGCTCAATCAATTTACGAGAGCCATCGGTGGAGCATTAGGTGTGGCGGTTATGGGAGCCGTGTTGACGGCAGGACTTGCGACACAATTACAGCGTTCGGCAACCGATGCACCTGGCGGGTTGACCGCCGAACAGGCTAAAAGCTTTGCGTCCAACCCAAACGCATTGATAGACCCTACAGCAAAAGCGAGTCTAGCTCCTGAGGTCCTTGGCGTACTCCAAAACGCAATGGCGGCCGCGATACATCCAGTATTTCTACTCGGAGCTGCCGTCAGTATATTGGCGATGTTTGCGGTTTTCTTTTTGCCTAAACGCTCCAAACCTGGCGAGCACAAAGAATCGGACGAAAATTGCGGAGAGACAATGCTGATGGCTGAGCAGACGACGATAAATGCCCGCAACCAGCCAATCGCAGAGAGCGAATAATTATTGAGGCTTCGCAGTATTTGAGTTTGTTTCACCCGATGCGACCTGAGCATCTTTGTCGGCGGTTTTCTTTAATTCTTCGGGTGATATCCAACCGGCTTTCTTTAGAATTTCGATAGCAAATCTCACAGGCACTGCCATATTCGCAGCCGTGTTTTCGGTGAATACACCAAAGTTCACGCCGATCACGCGTCCGGCTTGTCCAAATAATGGAGCACCGGAGCCGCCCTCAGCGGTTTTGGCGTCGTGAACGATGCGTTTGGCGTCAAGATCGGTGATCGCACCCTGCGTGGTGAGCGGGACGATCTTTTGCGACTGTGCGAGGAAATTGATCAGGTTTTGACGCGAGTTGCCAAAACGCTGGTTGATCGATTTTGCTTCGTCGTCATCCACCATCGCCAGCAGACGGTCCGGGCCGCTAGGGTAGCCCATGGTCACAACCGTTTTGCCGATGGCTGCCGAATCCGAATCGGTATCAAGCGGTATCGAAGGTATCTCCGGCGGCATCATTGACGCATCGATCACACCGATCCCGATGTCCGCGCGATCGCCGACCTGGCGGATCCTGAGCGGGAATGGCTGTGCAAAATTGGGGAAATAAATGACGAGGCGTTTGAGCCGTGCGCGGC
>JAYVOS010000407.1:0-13803 GCA_043757775.1 Chloracidobacterium sp.
GTTCGGTACCGAGCCTGAACCCACCCGAAAGGCCATGCGTGTTTGTCCTCCGAGTAAACCCGACGTCAGCCCGGTAATCTTTGCTTCGCCCACTGACGCTGAAACGATAACCGCGATTTTTGCCCGTATGATCGTAGTTTGCCTGGTACGCGATCCCATTGCCGGTCCGATATACACTCGTATTGATGTCCGGATCGTAAAATTTCCGGTTTGAATTCGTCCCTACAAATTGAAAATCGAAAGAGGTCTTTGGATCGAGTTGGAACTTTGCGTCAATACCGACCAAATTATTGTGCTTGCGTGCACCAAAATGATAGGTCGTCGCAATCAAGCCAATATTTGATTGAACACCGAGATCCCGTTTAAGGCGGAGAACACCGATATATGCTTTGGTGGTTGTACCGGGAAATCTGTCGATCGCAGTCATCAGGCCAAACGTATTACGGCCAGTTTTGCCTGTGAGTTTTAGCGCTACATCTGGATCGGCAATGTTTCGAGTATTGACGACCTGCAAAGGCGTACGGAAATAGTCAATGCCCTCGAGGAAAAATGAACGTTTTTCCGGAAAAAAGATCGGAAAGCGCTCATTTGCTTTTATGACCGGAGCATCGGCCTCAACTTCGGCAAAATCAGGGTTTACCGCCGCATCCAAGGTTACATTGGGCGTAATTTGGTATTTGATCGAGACGCCGATGTCTTTTTTTATCGGGCGATTCAAAAGCCTTGAGCCGAGAGGTTGTGACGGGTCATCAATACGCTCGGCCGTTTCGCTAAGCGTAATGCTCGGCACAATTTCGAGGGTTCTCTCTGCCTTGATCTCGTCCAGACCGGTGATCTTTCCGATCTGCCGCAGAGTAGAAATGCCGCGTTCGATCGGCATCCACGAGTCATTTTCATTATTTAATCGGGGAATACGCCGCCCAACATTAAACCCCCACATCTGCCCTTTACCATTCTCGTACCGCAACGATTTGAATGGGATCTTCACCTCGACCGAATAACCATCGTCAAGCAAAACCCCTTTTGATTCCATCACCAGGTCAACGCTGAAATCTGGACCACCACCCTGACCGCCGCCGCCACCGCCGCCGCCGCCTTCGGTCTGGATCGCATCGGCCTGAATACCAAATGGGTTGAAAAAGAATACATAGGCCCGGCGCTGATCGTTAAATGTATCGAGCGTGACCCGAACATTGTCATCGGCAAAAACGTCATCGCGCCTTGCTATCGTTGCCCGGATCAAATTCGGGTCATCGAATGCGTGAAAGCCGACGTACAGATATTTTTCATCATAACCGGCATACGCGATCGTCTCCTTTGACGCGGCAATATTATCGCCCGGCTGGATTTGGACAAAATCCTTGAAAACCGCCGCCTTTTTCCATACTTCGTCATCGAGCTTGCCGTCGATTACTGGCGAAAGGTCGAATTTGGGAATATTAACCGGAACCCGCTTTTCGGGACGGACTGCTAAATCGACAGTCCGAGGTTGGCCATAACTATAGGCGCAAGCTGCAGTCAAAATAATAAATAACAAAACAATATTTCTCACGATTTCACGATTTCCCGAAACAAAAGACTGCAACTTTAAACGTAGCAATTCGGTATATTGTTTCACAACATTTGGTCTTTGTTTAGCGTGAGAATATGTCACATTGCACTTGCACACTGTCGATCGGGGCAGCGGCAACTGCTCCACAATTGAAAAACGGCAATTGTTAAGGGATAATATGGCAATTCCAGCAGAAACTTTGCGGTCTTTAATTTGTGTAAATCATGCGTATATTAGTTACCGGCGGGGCCGGATTTATCGGTTCGCATCTGTGCGAGCGGCTGCTTGCTGAGGGAAACGAGGTCATCTGCCTCGATAATTTCTTCACAGGCCGCAAAGTCAATATTGCCCATATGATGGACGATCCTCATTTTGAGCTTGTCCGCCACGACGTGACCGAGCCCATATTGCTTAAGGTCGAGCAGATATATAATCTCGCCTGCCCTGCGTCGCCTATCCACTATCAATACAATCCGATCAAGACCGTCAAGACCAACGTCATGGGCACGATCAATATGCTCGGCCTGGCCAAACGCGTCAAGGCTCGCATCCTGCAGGCATCGACATCCGAGGTTTACGGCGATCCGCTCGTGCATCCGCAGACCGAGGATTACTATGGCAACGTCAACCCTATCGGCCTACGCAGCTGCTACGACGAGGGCAAACGCGTCGCCGAGACGCTGATGATGGATTATCACCGCCAATCGGGTGTTGATACGAGAATTGTGCGCATCTTTAATACTTACGGTGAGAATATGCTCGAAGACGACGGCCGCGTAGTGTCCAATTTTATTGTTCAAGCATTGCGTGGCAAAGAGCTAACAATTAACGGTGACGGCTCACAGACGCGTTCGTTTTGCTATGTCAGCGACCTCATAGATGGACTTGTGAAAATGATGAACACCGAAACCGAAGGCATACATAAGCCCGTAAATCTTGGCAATCCCGGCGAATTTACGATGAAAGAGCTTGCAGACGAAGTCGCCAAAGCCACCGGCAGACCAATCACCATTAAATATATGCCGATGCCTGAGGATGACCCTAAGCAGCGACGCCCGGATATTACGCGTGCGAAAGGCCTGTTAAATTGGGCGCCGACCGTGCCATTGGCTGAGGGATTAGAGAAAACTGTCGCGTATTTTGATAAAGTAATAAATACGAATTAGGAAGTTATGAAGATATTGATCACCGGCGGAGCCGGATTCGTCGGTAGCCATCTGGCTGACACACTTATTAACCAAGGGCACGAGATCACTGTAATTGATGATCTCTCGACGGGGCGTTATGCAAATATTGCTCACCTTGAAGACCACGACCGTTTTCGGCTTATCATCGAAACCGTATTGAATGCCAAGCTGATGGAAGAACTGATCCGCGAGACCGATCGCGTCTATCACATGGCTAGCGCTGTCGGCGTTCGCCTGATAATGGAGCAGCCCGTCAAGACAATCGAGACGATCTTTCACGGGACTGATGTCGTGCTGAGCAACTGTTCGAAATACCGCAAACGAGTGCTGATCCCCTCAACCAGCGAAGTTTACGGCAAAGGTCTGTCGCTTCCCTTCAAAGAAGAGGACGATCTGCTCACGGGTGCGACCGACAAACACCGCTGGGCTTATGCTTGTGCCAAAACTTTGGACGAATTTCTCGCTCTTGCACATTTCAAAGAGACGCAACTGCCCGTCGTGGTCGCACGGCTTTTTAACACCGTCGGCCCGCGTCAGACCGGTCAATACGGTATGGTCGTGCCGCGTTTTGTCCACGCCGCGATCAAAAACGAAACTATCGTCATACACGGCGACGGCAACCAGTCACGCTGTTTTGGCCACGTCGCTGACGTTGTCGGCGGTCTAACCAATCTTATCGAGACACCCGCCTGTTTTGGCCAGGTCGTTAATCTCGGCACCGATTCCGAAGTTTCGATAAATGAACTTGCTAAAAAAGCTATTTCGATGACCGGCAGCACCAGCGAGATCATGTATATTCCATACTCCCAAGCCTACGGCGACGGCTTCGAAGACATGCAGCGACGCGTGCCGAGCATCGAAAAAGCAAACCGCTTGATCGGTTACCAGCCAACCCGAACCCTCGATGACATCATCAATGATGTAGCGGAAGAATTCAGAGGTCAGTGATCAGTAGTCAGAATGCAGCTTAAGCAGAAAATCAGAAGTCAGCACTCAGCAATCAGCACTCAGCCTTCGGAATCTAGGGTCTGGCGATTTCTGCCTACCGCCTACCGCCTACTGCCTACTATCTTCTGCCTACTGTTTACCGCTTACTGCTCACTACTCGCCGTTTCTGCTCAGGATACCGGCGGCGTCAAAGGCAAGATCCGCAATATGCGCGGCGATTCGATCGCAGGAGCGACTATCACCGCGAGGCAAAATGCCAAAGATATTCGTTCGGCGACATCAAATAATAAAGGTGAATTCACGCTCGGCGGGCTCGAAAGCGGCGTTTACAACATCGTATTCGATGCCAAAGGCTATGCGACCGGCATCAAATACAGCGTCGAGGTCAAAAGCGGCAAGGTTAAAGATCTGGGCGGCAATCTCATCATGATGGTCGATCAGGGCACTAAGATCATTATCCGCGGCAGCGTGTTTTTCAAAGACGGCACCAGCGTCAGCGGTGCCAAGGTCGAGGTCGAAAAGATCTCCGGCGACAACCGCCGCAATATCGGCTCAGGCTATACCAATTACAGCGGCGAATTCACATTCAGCCAGCCTGAGGGCCAAGCAAAATACCGCATCACCGCCACCTACAAAGGCTCCACCGCCAGCAAAGAGATCCAAGTCGATTCCGCCGCCATCTACGCAATGGCCATCTCCCTCGACATCAACCGAGACAATTGACAACCTCATTTGCACCTAGTTTCCTTTTTAGGTAACTTTACACATAATTCACACAAATAGTTCGTAGGAGGCATTTGCTATGGTATCCCGTTCCTGCTTTCATGATCTTTGCATAAAGATTGTATTGGCTTTTACCTGTCTTTACCCGCTTTTGCCGATCTACTCCCAAGATCCCAATGCTGTTCCACTTAACCTTGGAAAGCCGATCGAACGCGAATTGAAGGGCGCTGCCGCCCACACGTACAGTATTGAGCTACAGACCGGGCAGTTTGCGGAATTGGTTGTCGAACAAAAAGGTATAGATGTTGTCGTGACTGTATTTGACCCGTCCGGCAAAAAGATCGAGGAGGTCGACAGCCCCAACGGAACTCAAGGACCCGAGCCGGTAGGGTTTATTTCTGAGTCTGTGGGTAACTATCGTGTAGAGGTTCGCTCGCTAGAGCCGTCCGCCGCGGCCGGCCTTTATCAAATAAATGTGATCAATATCCGGGCATCGAACCCGACCGATAAAGGATTGTTGACCGCCAGAAAGCTATATGCGGAGGCCTTCATTCTGCGCATGCTGCCATCAGTAGAATCACTCAGAGCTGCCGTCAAAAAATATAACGATGCATTACCGCTATTCCGCGCGGCCGGAAACGATGTCGGAGAAACCGATAGCTTAAATAATCTGGGTTACGCCTACGGTATGCTAGGCGAAAATCAGAACGCCCTAGAGTTCTTTCGAAAAGCTGCAATAGCTGCGCACAATGCCAACAGGCCGGCCGAGGAAGCTATTTCATACGGCAATATTGCGACCATATATTCCCGAACAGGCGAAAACCAAAAAGCGATCGAGACCTTTGACCAGATGCTCAACATACTTACTGCCGCCAAGGTCCAAGATCTAAGAATTAGGGCCTTTATATACAACAACGTTGGAACCATATATCTGGAGTTAAACGAGTTGGCAAAGGCTCTTGACAACTTTGACAAAGCGTTTGCAATGTTCAGCGCTCTGGGCGATCGGCGAATGTCCGGGATCAGTCTAGGCAATGCCGGTGTCGCTCACCAAAAACTAGGAGAAAATGAAAAGGCAATAGAAAAGTACTCTACAGCCCTAGAAATACAGCGTGCGTTGGGTGATACCGCTGAGATCGGACGCTTGCTCGGCAACATTGGCACGGTATATCGCGGCATGAAGAATTATGACAAGGCGATCGCGTATATGAGCGAAGCCTTGCCAATTATCCGAGCATCCGGGAACAGGGGCTTTGAGGCGACCGGGCTGGGCAACCTCGGTTCAGTTTACGGTGATAAAGGTGAGTACGCGAAAGGGATCGAGTATATGGCGCAGGCTCTTGCTCTGCCCCAGGTAATGGGAGACAGGTCCGGTGAGGCTCGTGTTTTGTCTAATCTGTTTGTCCTATTCGACTCTGCGAAGCAAGGACGAATGGCCGTTTTTCTTGGCAAACGATCTATAAACACTTATCAGGAACTGCGCTCGTCCGTGCAGGGTCTGGATAAAAATACTCAAAGGGCATTCTTGCAGTCGTTCGACGGTGTGTATCGACGGACCGGGACCGAACTCGCAGAACAAAACCGTTTTGCCGAGACCCAACGGCTGCTCAATCTATTCAAGGATCAGCAGTACTTTGACCTTCGCTCCTCGACCGGCTCCGTCGGCCTGATGTCGCTGACGCAACGCGAGACCGAGCTGTCGGCAGGACTGGATGAAAAGGTTGGTAAAGCAGTGGTGTCGATACAGACGATGGATCAGTTTCGCAACAGTATGGGCGGACAGCAGCCAGACGCCGCCAAAATGGCCGCGTATAACGCTCTACTTAATAAACAGGCATCCGCCCAAAATGACTTGGTGTTGTTCATTAACGAAGCCGCTAGGCAATTTGCCGAACCGCCCGGTGAAAAAGACAAGGATCCGGCCATCTCAGACCTAAAAGCTACACAGGAGATGTTAAAGGAAACATCCGGCTCGTCAAAGTCGCCCGCCGCGGTTGTTTATACACTGGTCAGCAATGATGGCTACAAAGCTATTGTCATTACCCCCGATAAGACTTTTGCCGTTTCGTCGCCGTTCGCAAATGATCTGCTAAACAAAAAGTCTCAGCAACTATGGCAATTGTTGCGAACGCCAAAGTACGATCCGCGGCCTCTTTCAAAAGAAATATACGATATGGTCTTTGCACCGATCGAAAAAAGGTTGCCGGCAGGGACAAAGACGATCCTCTGGTCGCTTGACGGTAACTTGCGTTATCTGCCGATTGCAGCACTTTACGACGGCAAGCGATATATGGCCGAACGATATAACAACGTCGTCTTTACTCGGGCAGACGAAGAAAGAATGAATAGGCCACAAAGTAAAGAAAAGAGCGGCAGCGGTTTCGGCAGTTCTGAGGCACTCACTGTCGAGTTGCTTGGAACCAAATTCAATGCATCAGCGCTTCCCTCGGTAAGATCGGAATTGGCAAGAATATTCAAGTCGGGACAACATGGCGTCATTCCTGGAAAGGTCTTGCTCGACCGGCTGTTTAGCAAGGCGTCGATGATCGAGGCGTTAAAGGCACGCCGTCCAATAGTGCATATCGCATCGCATTTTAAGTTTGAACCTGGCGATGAAGCCCTCTCATTTCTGTTGATGGGTGATGGAACACCGTTCACGCTTGATGATATGAAAACCCAAACAGACCTCTTCAGTGGAGTTGATCTGCTTACATTATCAGCGTGCGCAACTGCGGCTCAGAAACCTGATGCCAATGGTCGCGAGGTTGACGGTTTTGCCGAACTTGCTCAGAGACTTGGTGCCGGAGCAGTAATGGCCTCTCTTTGGGAAGTCTCAGACGGTAGTACTGCCGAATTGATGGCTCGCTTTTATCAAAATTACGCTCATGTAGGTGCGAACAAGGCATCCGCTCTGAGAATGGCTCAGATCGCCTTGTTGAAGGGCGAATATAAAACAAAGCTCACTAATACCAGACAACTGACGCAGGACGACGTTGACGCCGAAAAAAAGATCAAGGTGGATGCGGTAAACCTGCGTTTGTACAAAACAAACCCGGCAGCCCCATTTGCCCACCCATTTTATTGGTCGCCATTTATACTGATCGGAAATTGGAAGTGATGGTTTTTGCTGATAAAGATCTCAAAGTAGATTCCGCCGCCATATACTCAATGGCGATCTCCCTCGACGTCACCCGCGAAGAAAAGCTGTAAGATATCTAGCCACGAATTACACAAATAACACGAATATAAGAAAGTATCTCTTTCGTGACATTCGTGTAATTCGTGGCTAAAACTTCTTAATTGTTAATTGATCGTCTCGGTTATCTCTTCGGCGGGACGCATCGAATCTACATTTTCGGAGTCAGTGACGATGAGGGGGAATTCTTCGAGAACGACGGTGTTTGCGACGGTCTGGATCCAGTAGGTTCCGGGGTTTGAGAATACTACGTTGACGAAAAAGCTGACATTGTCGGTAAAGCCGCCGCTTGCGAGGTCGATCATTGTCGGTTGCGAGGTAACGACGAGCGTTGATTTGTCGGGCGACAATATCTTCACCTCAGTCTCGTGAGTGCCCTGTCCGCTCCAATGGTTTATTACCGCAAATTTGATGAGCGACACTGGCAATTTCTCAACCATAATGTTTTGAAAAACGCCCATCAGCGAGATCTTGTTGCCCATTTCGATGCGGACATCGTCGCACAGCAGCGTATAGAGGAGTTTTAGTGTAGGTATTTCCATTTGCTTAGATTTTTACTTTTCCTTTGGCCGAGGTCAAGAGTATAATTCGGGAAAGGGCAAAGGTTATGCTTTCATTAGCACTCATTTTACTATCGCTGGTGCTGGTCGGGATCGTCGGGCTGCAGTTTACCTATATGTTCTATCTTGACCGCGTCCATCTCGAACGCAAAAAGCACATCCACGATCTCGAGCGTAAATGTGCGAGCCTGTACGCCCGTCTTGAACAAGCTGAAAACCGCCTCGCAGAGCAAGACGCTCTCCTCGAAACTGCCCATCCTGGACTGAAAAAAGAAGATGAGGTTTGGGCCGACGTGATCGAAGATCGCTAGATATCCAGCACCGCTATCGTCGCTCCCCAACTACCCGAAAACTCCGGCGCGTTCTTAAACGACTTAACAAAATCTGTTTCCGACAACACTTGGCGAACTATCTCGCGCCCAATGCCCACGCCTTTGCCGTGGATAATGCGAACTATCCTAAAGCCTCTCTTATGAGCCTCCGGGAGGTATGCTTCGACGACGGCACGGATATCTTTCGGGCTGAACGAATGAAGGTCAAGCGAGTCTGTTATTTGGATCTCGACCGGTTCTGGAAAAGGGTTATTAAGTTCTTCCACTGTCGTTATTTGTGCTTGGCCTGAGGTTGCTGATACTGAGCAAAATCCTCAGGCGGCGTCACTTTCATACGGTTTTTGTCTTTGAAAACAATAAACGTTTTGTCGTCCATCTTGCCCGTCGCCGGGTTTCGCACCTTGACGGTAAACGTTTTATTGTCGCCCTTACCCTCGACCTTGAGCGGCAGCGTGCCCCAAACCTCTGTGTTGGGCGAATTTCGCCAGACGGTGTAATAATTCTGATCGTATTTGTCGAACGCAAGCACCATGACGCCGTCAAAATCAGGCTCAACGCCATCGATCGGCTTAGAATAGAGGTCCCGCGACAAGATTACCCAGCTGCCCGGAGCTAGGTTTTTATCGCCCGCACCGACTTTATTTGCCGCGTCAGAATCCAGTCGCTGCCACGTCGTAAACTTACGATTGTTTTGTTGGAAAAATGAAATGTCGCTCGGCACTTGCATTTCGACCTGACGGCCAAACAGCCATCCGGCCGGAGCTGGAGAGACCGACGGATCGAGATGTACAAGGTACCAGATATCGTATTTATCAGAGATCTGGTCGGGTTCGTTAGCGTCCTTTGCCGCCTCGATATCCGCGTCCTTAGATTTTTTACCCGACTTTTGCTGTCCCTTAGGAGCGTCGTCAACGTCAGGCACTTCTTGCTTAGGCACAAATTTCCAGCTGATGATCTCAAACGTCGAGCCGTTTGCCAGCTTGAAAAGCACATTTTCCGGATTCATATCCGGTGCCGCTCGCAAATTCGAAGCCGAACGAATAACACCAGCCGCCTGCGGAGCTTGATTAAGAAAATCCTCTGACAGCTTTTTCGACCGTGCAAGCGTGTCGCTCGTGATAATGTTTTGTGCTTCGATCCAGCCTTCGGTTACAGCGTCGTCGTGGGCTCGGACGCGATACCACGGTACTTTTTCAAACTCTACCTGATCGATCACATCGAGCGTATCACCGCGTTTTACCTCAAGCAGATCTGCAGCTACGACTGAGTAAGACGTGCGTATCTGCGCCGTTTTGGCGATAACAGTCGCCGTGTCCGGCGTGCCCAAAACACCTGAGTCAAGCAGACCGCAGCCGGCTTGTGTAAGCATTAGAGCCACAACCGCAATATGTAAATAAACCTTGAATTTCATCTATTGTTTCCCGTCAATTTTCGCCAATTATTATAACCCAACTTGTCCAATAAATCCTTTTGCCGCCCACCGGGTTTTGCCTTAACACGCAAAACCGTCACCGAATTTTGCGTCCCGGCCTCGATCCCCGCACCGGCAAGTAATGTATACCATTCTAACTTGTCCGCACCGCTTATGTAATGCTCGGCGATAAAACGAAGCTCCTGATGTGTTCGCATGGCATCGAGAATAGCCGTATTGCCATCCGTCGCAATGATCGCACCGCGATATTTCTGATATATCTCGCGGACAAGATCATCGGTCGATATCTTGCCTTTTGACGCCTCCATTAACGCCAGATCACATAGAAACGCCACCAGCATACCGCGAGCATAAACCTGAGTGTTAGCTCCGCTCCAACGGTTTTTCGACGCCACGATCAGAGACATTCGCTGCGACGGAAAAGAATCTAGATTATAGGCTCGCGACAGCGTGTCGAGATAGTCTTCAAAACGGATGCGGTTCACCGCGACACCGAGCTTGAGCGATTGATACAACGCAAAACCCTCGTAAAACCAGTCGTAATTACCGCTCAGATCCACGCCGTTCGGAAACCACAAATGAAATATCTCATGCCGCAACTGCTCGTGCAGACGCTGCACCGATTGCGATTTGAACGGCATATCAGACGATGCGATTGTGATACAACTGCCCCGTGTGTCAGCTTCCCAGTTACCAATTGCAACATCACTGGGAAATTTCATGATCGCGATTTGAGCATTTTGCACAGGAGACGCGCCAAAAACTTTTGCGTAATGCTCAAAGATCTCGACGACCATCTTTGTGGCTTCGTCGTCGCTAAATAACCACTCGCCCGAGATTGTCAGAACCAACCGCGTGCCACTGACCGTTATAACTTTTTCACGCCAATTTCGCCCCATTATAAATGCGGCTTTTTCAAGGTCGGCAATGTCGTATTCACTGCTTGCCGTCGTTTGGGCCGTAGTAAATATCTGCCAGCCATCCGGCAGGTCAAGTTTAACTCTTGCTGAAACTTTCCCGTCGCTTCCCTGCGGCAGCAGATCGTCTAGCATCAGCAAACCTATGTCACCATTTAGCCAAGAAATATGTGCCGCCGCCGGTGCTTGTTTGAGCGGTGCTAGGTTGACGGCGTAACGCCAGCTAGTGAAATCAGCGTCGGCAACGTATTCGCCCGGGATAAAACGTTTATTGGCGACTGTCTTTCCGTCAGCATTTTGTAATCTCAGATCTGAAGTCCTATCGCCAAGCCCAATAATTCCGCCGTATTCCGTTAAAAATGACAGATTTCGTGGATTCTTACGCGGCTTTGATGAGAGAAATTTACCTTCGATCTCAGCCATTGACGGCGAATCTGAGGATATTTTTATCCGAACTTCGATGTCTTGAGCACGCGCAAATGTAAAGAATTGTAAAATTAGTACCGCAGCGGCCAAAATCAGTAAAATCGGGTTAAAAGTTTTTGACATTGACGGCTTATGGGCAATAGAATTGAGTTTCGTTTCTTAGGATAAGGGATTTTATGAGTCTTATCAAAATCATAATTTACGCGATGATATTCGTGCTGAGCCTGCTGTTTCTAGGCAGATTCTTTTTCTAATTGGCGTGTCGCACGAGGATACAAATATAGACACGTTGCAAAGCTGCGAAATATTATTGAATAGGTTTGTGCGAAGGCGGTCGTTTGGCCGCCTTTTCGTTTGGAGTTCCAACTTTAGTTGGCTATTGGATCTATGACTCAATTCAGAAAAATAAAACGTGCCCTCTTGAGCGTTTCAGACAAAACTGGCTTAGTTGAATTCGCGTTTGCGTTGGCTGCGCACGGTGTCGATATTATCTCGACCGGCGGCACGGCAAAAGCCCTTCGCGAAGGCGGCGTGATTGTAACTGACGTGTCCGATGTCACAGGCTTTCCGGAAATGATGGACGGACGCGTTAAAACTTTGCATCCAAAAATGCACGGAGCTTTTCTCGCTCTGCGTGACAATGCCGAACACGTTGCCTCGATGAACGAGCACGGCATCACGCCGATCGACCTCGTCGTCGTAAACCTCTATCCTTTCGAGCAGACCATCGCCAAAGACGGCGTTTCGCTCGAAGATGCAGTCGAAAACATCGACATCGGCGGTCCTGCGATGATCCGCTCCGCGTCGAAAAACTGGCGTGATGTAGCTGTCGTCACTGACGCAAGACTTTACGATGAGATCGTCGCCGAGATGAACGAAAACGACGCTTCGCTATCGCTCGAGACACGAGCACGCCTCGCGACTCTCGCCTACACACGCACAGCGAGCTACGACCTCGCGATCTCGTCATATCTCGCCAAACAGCTTTCAAACGTCGACCTCGAACGCCTCGAACCGCTCAATCCACTAGGAGGATTGATGTTTATCGAAGCCGACGATGAAGACGACGATCTGTCGGAACCGGAAGCCGTATCGACTGGGTCTTCCGTCGATACCGAACAGCTCTCAGAATACAAAATCATCGAGCTCGCCAAGATCACCGACCTGCGTTACGGCGAAAATCCACACCAGAATGCCGTTCTCTACGCGACCGATGGTGGCGGCATCGCCGGTGCCGAGCAGCTTCACGGCAAAGAGATGTCGTTTAACAACTACGTCGATGCCGAAGCCGCTTGGAACCTCGTCCAGGATTTTGACACTCGTGCCGTCGCGATCATCAAACACACAAATCCGTCTGGCGTCGGAACAGGCTCTACCAACGACGAAGCCTACAAACGTGCCCTCTCGAGCGATCCGGTCTCAGCCTTCGGCGGTATCGTCGCATTTAATAACAGGGTCGATGCCGATGTCGCAAAGCAGGTCATCGAAGTTTTCTCAGAGGTCATCGTTGCTCCCGAATATGACGAAGCCGCTCTCGAGATCTTTAGGAGCAAAAAGAATCTGCGCGTCCTCCGTGTCAGTAGCCCGCACGTAAGTAAGGGCAACCTCAAGTACAAACAACTAAGCGGCGGCTTTCTCGTCCAAGACGCCGACGTTCACCGCCTCGCCGTAGCCGACCTCAAAATCGTCTCCGACCGCCAGCCTACAAATGCCGAGCTAAATGCAATGCAGCTCGCGTGGACCGTATGTAAGCACGTCAAATCAAACGCCATCGTCTTTGCCAACGAAAATCAGACCATCGGCGTCGGGGCGGGTCAAATGAACCGTGTCGATTCCGTCCGCATTGCCGCCATGCGTGCCGAGCGTTTTTCGCTGCCGCTAAAGGGCTCAGTTCTTGCGTCCGATGCATTCTTCCCGTTCCGCGACAACGTTGACGAAGCCGCAAGCTTTGGCGTCTCAGCCATCATCCAGCCCGGCGGTTCGATCAAAGACGACGAATCTATCGCCGCCGCAAATGAGCACGGCATCGCAATGGCATTCACCGGCATCCGTCATTTCAAACATTGACGCACTTTTTTCTTGACAACATGTAGTAGCAGTGTTAAAACTATATACATTCAGGACGACTGTCGGAACGCTCGGGAGTTATATACATCGCAAACCCATTTGCGCTATTATATCCCTGTGACAGGTCGGCAAAATTTGAAATATATAAGCGTGGACAGCACAAAACTATGCTTGACACATAGTACCACAAGGCAGTATATTGTAAATATCTTATGGTTCAGCCATTGAACTGTAAGGGTATTACATCCAAGGATCGCCCTCTGAAAGGAGGGCGATTTTATTTTAAGCATGTTTCCCGATTTCCGCTTTAGGCTTGTGCTGTAAACCGCGCCCCCAAATATCCTCTGTCATTGTCAATACGTCAAAATATCCATCGCCGCCAGTTCTTAATTCTTGTGAGACATTGTTTTTAGAGGAGAAAATGTAAACCTTTTTTCCACGCGTTCTTAAAAAGGTTACTAAA
>JAYVOS010000408.1:0-13771 GCA_043757775.1 Chloracidobacterium sp.
GTTGCGCGAATTCAACTTTCCTGGCTCAAGATATGTGCTTTAGGTGCGGTAGCATTTGTATTCATAACAAGTGTGATTGTTGTCGGATCCACGGCATTACCGGATTATCTCGGAGTTACGCTCGGGCTGATGGGAATGCTGCTGCTCGTGCTGGGATACGTTTTCGGACGCGTATCTTTGCAGGTAAGCGTCGGCAAGAAAATCCAAAAGCATTTTCTTTCGGAAAATAATCGCTCAGAAACACTTGCGACTCTCTTCGGAGTACTTGCTTGGACACTCTTACTATCTCTACCTTATGTCTGGCTGATCGCACTATTTACTGTCTTTACATTCGGCATTGGACTCATCCTCACCGGACGCTCAACCCCTAAATGGCAAAACCCGTAAGTACTACGCTTGCACATTTTTACATTTCTTTACATTAAGGGATGAACCTTACTGTTAGAATTAACGTCATATACTTTGAAAGAGACAAATTCAGTACTTGGCTGCGTGTCACTTTCAAAAGGAAAATATCATCAATATGCTGCAAAAGATCATAATTTCGATCGCTATTACTCTGCTTTGCGGGGCATTTGTGCTTGCACAACCGCCGGTAACTAATATTAAACCGTCGTATATTGCCGGTGAAGTTACCGCAGTCGCGGATAAAAAGTTTACGGTGAACACGAAAACGGGTCCGATAGACGTCATTATCACCGACAAGACGATATTCAAACACGCCTCGGCTGAGAATCCGAGCCTTGTGACAGCGACGCCCGGAGTGATGACCGACATCGCGGTCGGCGACAAACTGACCGTCAGCGGTATTATGGCGATGGACGGCAAATCGCTGCCTGCCCGTCAGGTCTATTACGTCACTAAGGCGGATGTTGCCGCAAAGAATGCGAAAGAAGCAGCTGAATGGAGAACCCGCGGTATCGCGGGAAAGGTGACCGTGGTTAACGCTCAGACAGGACAGATCACAGTTGATGTCCGCAGTCTCACGGGCAGCACGAGCATGGTGGTGACGCCAAAGCCTGATGCTAAATTCGTCCGCTATGCACCGGATTCGGAGCGTTTTGACGAAGCAAAAGCAAGCTCACTTGCCGAGGTTAAAGCCGGTGATATGCTCCGTGCATTGGGTGACAAGAATGCAGAAGGGAACGCACTTGCCGCTGAGACGATCCTGACCGGAGCGTTTCAGACGGTTGCAGGAACGGTCGTTTCTGTCGATGCCGCCAAAAACGAAGTTGTTATCAAAAATCTTCAAACTAAAAAAGACGTAACCATCGTTGTAAGTAACACGTCACTTTTAAAGAAGTTTCCTGCTGAAATGGCACAGAGAATGGCGGGAACACCGGGAGCAGGTGGTGGAACCAGCGGCCCCAGGCCGGTCGCACCGGGCGGACAAGGGCAACCGGGCGGACAGCCTCAGGGTGGTCAAGGTCAACCGGGCGGCGGACAGGGACGAGGCGGTTTCGGAGGACGTCCGGGCGGAGGCGGTATCGACGAAATGCTCGACCGTTTTCCGAACATCACACCTGGCGACCTAAAAGTTGGCGATATGATAGCGGTCTCCAGTACTAAAACTGCAACAACTGACAAGATCCGAGCGATCAAACTGCTGGCGGGAGTGGAGCCATTTATCCGTATGGCACAGGCCGGCGAAGGAGCTGGACGCAGTCGGGGAGTTGACGGCGGATTTACTATTCCAGGACTCGACGGCGTTGGTTTCCCTTAAATTTTACGTTCCCCGGGCGGGATGATTAACAACCGCCCTTAATTTTTATACACAAAGGCTATTTATCATGAAACTTATACGAACATTTATTCTTACAGGATTGCTTTCGATACTATCTGCCGGAGCCGTTTTGGCTCAGACGGCTGGCAGCGTCGGCGGCCAGGTCCAGGACACTCTGGGTGCTGTGGTAGTTGGTGCAACCGTTACTGCGGTTGCGGCTGATGGCAAACAAAAACAGTCTATCAGTAATGCCCGCGGCGAATTTACAATTACCGGACTTGCTCCGGGCAAATACACCGTCAAAGCCATCGCTACCAAATTTGCACTCTATGAAAATGCAGATGTTGAAGTGATTACTGGTGCACGCAGCGACCTCGTTGTGATACTTACTGTCGAAGGCGTCACCGAAAACGTTGACGTTAACAATGCCAATCAAGTATCGAACGACGCTGACAACAACGCCAACGCGACTGTCATCACGGGCAAGGACCTCGATGCACTGCCAGACGATCCTGACGAACTGCAGTCGGCTCTTCAGGCGTTAGCAGGTGCGTCGGCCGGGCCAAACGGCGGACAGATCTATATCGACGGTTTCACCGGCGGACAGCTTCCGCCCAAAGAATCGATCCGCGAGATCCGTATCAATCAAAATCCGTTTTCAGCAGAATATGATCGTCTCGGTTTCGGACGCATCGAGATCTTGACTAAGCCGGGTAGCGACAAATGGCGCGGTTCGTTAAATGGCAGATTTAATGATGAAAGCCTCAATTCGCGCAATCCATTTGCGGTTAACCGGGCTCCTAGCCAAACGCGCGGTTTCGGCGGCAACCTTTCAGGGCCAATCACAAAAGGTAAATCGTCCTTCTTTCTGGATGTGAACAATAATCAGCAGGACAATAACGCGATCATCAATGCTCAGATAATCGATTCTGGTTACAACATTGTTGGTTTTAGAAAAGATGTCGGTGTCCCGACACGGCGATTTTCGATCGCACCACGATTTGATCTAGCACTCAATGATAAAAACACTTTGGTGGCTCGATACAGCTTTACCAATTCGAGTTCGAAAAATCAGGGCATTGGCGATACGTCGCTGCTTTCGCGTGCTTTCATAAGCAGCAGCCGCGAGCATGAGATACGCTTGACCGAGACGATGATCATTAACCCCAAAACGGTTAATGAGACGCGTTTTGAGTACAGTCGATCTAACCGTGATTCCAAAGGTGATAATACAATTCCGACGATCGGCGTCTCATCAGCATTTACTGGCGGCGGCGCCCAGATCGGACTTAACTTTACCCACAACAAAACCTGGGAAGTTAATAATTTCACGACAACATCGTTCGGTAAAAATCTTCAGCACTCTGTCAAATTTGGAGGCAGGCTCCGTGGCGTAAACATATCGGACCGCTCTGCCAGTAACTTTGGCGGCACGTTTTCATTCGCCGGGCTTGCGGAGGTTCGTTCGCCGTCAGGTTGTACGCCGGTAGGTCCTGGCTGTACATTAGTTGCTCCGGCGGTTTCGTCGATCGAGCAATACCGGCAGAAATTGCTGGGAACAATTAATGTTAATTATAATAACTACAACCCGACGCAGTTTTCGATCACCACAGGACAGCCGCTTGCGGATGTCTCGCAGATCGATGGTGGGCTGTTTGCAACTGACGACTGGCGCATCAGCCCCGCACTGCTCTTGAGTTTTGGACTGCGTTACGAAAACCAAACCAATATACGCAGCAAGTTTAATTTTGCCCCGAGATTCGGTTATGCGTGGTCGCCGGGTGCAGGCGGTGCTAAGTCGCCTAAAACGGTATTTCGCGGCGGTGCTGGTGTATTTTACGACCGTTTTAACGAAAACTTTACACTTCAGGCGGAGCGGTTTGACGGTGTCAGTCAGTTAAATTTGTTTGTTAACGCAAACGATGCCGATCCGGCCAGACGTGCAGCATCACTCACACTGCTTGCGTTACCGGTATTTACCTTAACAGGCGTTACCAATGTCCCTACGGCGGCGCAGATACTTGCCGTACTGCCCTCGTCAAGTGCCATCCGCCGCGTTGCAGGCGACCTACAGGCTCCATATACGATCCAGGCGGCGTTCGGCATCGAGAGACAGTTGCCAGCAAAAACGCGGCTAACGTTTTATTACATCGCATCACGATCGCTACATCAGCTCAGGACTCGTAATATCAACGCCCCTGTCTGTGCGTCAGCTACAAACTGCGTCGGTGCTGTGCGTCCGTTTCCGACACTCGGCAACATCAGCGAATACGAGTCGAGTGGCACGATCAATGCAAACCGTTTCAACGTGAGTGTATCGACCAGCATTGGGACTAAGGTCACGTTGTCGGCCAACTACGGACTCGGATTTTCTAACGGTGACTCTGACGGTGCCGGAAGTTCGCCCGCGTATGCTTATAACTTTGCCGGTGAGTATGGACGCAGCTCGTTTGATGTTAGGCACAGCTTCACGGTTTTTGGCAACATAAACCTTCCGTGGGGCGTCTCGCTCAACCCGTTCATTATTGCAACTACAGGACGCCCGTTTAATATCACTCGCGGAGTCGATACTAATGGCGATGGCGTCTTCAATGAACGTCCAACATACGGTGAGCTCAAAGCTAAATGCACGTCGCTAAGTCTTACAAATTCTTTCTGCGACATTGGTGCAAATGACCCGAATGCGATACTTGCCCGCAATTACGCCGAAGGGCCTGGCAGCTTTAGCGTAAATTTGAGGATCGGCAAGACCTTTGGTTTCGGAAAAACAAAAGGACAGACGGCCGGTAACGGCGGCAGCGGACAAGGCGGCCCCGGTGCAGGCGGCGTTGGAGCCATGGTCATGGGGTCCGGCGGCGACCGCGGCGGCGGCGGTCGCATGATGATGGGGGGATTCGGTGGCGGCGGCGATACGCGTAAGCCGTATAACCTAAGTGTCAGTATCAACGCCAGCAATCTGTTCAATAAGGTTAATCTTGGCAACCCCACCGGCAGCATGAGTTCACTCCGTTTTGGCCAGTCAACTTCGACGGCCGGAGGCTTTGGTGGATTTGGCGGCGGCGGCGGCACCAGCGGACCCAATCGCCGGGTCGAACTGTCGATGCGATTTAACTGGTAAACAACTGTTCACAATTATTGTGAATCTTAAAGGGAGATTAGAACGTATATGTTCTTGTCTCTCTTTTAGTTTTTAAGTAAGCTGTATCATTAAATTATGAAAAAGTATTTCGTGTCGTTTGTATTTGTTGCTTTGTTTTCGATCGTTGCTATTGCCCAGCCTGGCACAGCGGTGAAACCTGCTGTTGTAGATAAACCGACGGCTGCCGCTATTGCCGGAACGACTCCGCTAGACATAGCCAAAGCAACGCTCGCCGCCCACGGCGGCGACAAACTCAAGCAGATGAAGTCGCTCGTGATCAAAGGCTCAGCAGATCTGACTTTTATGGGACAGGCTCTGCCGGGAGCATTTTCAACCGCAGTCGCGGGGGATAAATACTATTTTGAGATCAACAGCACTGTTCAAAGTCTGAAACAGGTATATAACGGCACAGAGACATATTCGTCGCTGCCGGGATTTTCGTTGCCGCCAATGACCAGCCTGGGATTTCCGGTGCTGCAGCATATCGGCGATAAAGGTTATGTGATCGAGGCTCTGGCGGATGACAAGAAAAAACGAAAGGGTTTTCGCATCACCACGCCTGACGGCTTTTACACCGATTTCTTTATCGATGAAAAGACAAGCCAGATGAAGGGCTACGAGTCGAAATACGACGCAGGCGGACGTGTAGTAACGACCTCGGTCGAAGTGGATGAGTTTCAAACCGTCGAAGGCCTCGTCATACCAAAAAAATATTCGCAACGCTTTGACCTAGGTCAGGTCACCGCCTACGCAAATTTCAAAGCAAAAGACATCCTCGTCAATTCCGTGATGGCTGATGATGCCTTCACAATTCCTAAGTAGTTCTCAGATTTATTTTGCAAACCGGCTGTTCTTCCACCAGTCGATGGTTTTTGTGAGGCCTACTTCGAGGCCGACGAGCTGTTTGTAGCCTAGCCAATCGACGGCGCGGGTGTTATCGGCTTGCGAATCGCGGACATCACCGCTGCGGGGCGGCTGGTAGTCGGCGGTCACATCGGTCTTGCCGGTGATCTTTTTCAAAACCTCTAACAATTGATTGAGAGTTATACGGTCGCCGTTGGCGATGTTTATTGTGCGTCCAATGCCCTCAGTCGCAGTCATCGCTTTGATATTGGCATCGACGACATTGGCGATGTAGGTGAAATCACGCGAGTGCTCACCGTCGCCGTAGATGACGGGCTGTTTGCTGGTCATAAGGGCATCGACAAACCGCGAGATGACGCCCGAATACATCGAAGCGGGGTTTTGACGCGGGCCGAATACGTTGAAATAACGGAGCGACATCGTTTCGAGGCCATAGACGTTGTTGAACGAGCGGCAGTAAAATTCGCCGGTCAGTTTGGCGACTGCATAGGGCGAGAGCGGATCAGGCCGCATTGATTCAACCTTTGGCAAAACGGGTTGGTCGCCGTAGGCGGAGCTGGACGCAGCGTAGATAAAGCGTTTAACGCCAGTCTCTTTTGCTTTGATGAGCAGGTTGAGCGTGCCATTGACGCAAACGCGATGCGTTTCCTCGGGGTCCTCGACCGAACGCGGGACGCTGGGCAGTGCCGCCTCGTGAAAGACGATCTCGCAGCCCTCCATTGCCTTGAGCACTGCAACATCATCGTTGATGTCGCCCTCGATAAAGTCAAAGGAGCCCTCTATCTCGTCGAGATTTTCGCGAAACCCAGTCAGGAAATTGTCGATGATAGTGACGCGGGCGCCTTGACGAATAAGCTCCTCGGCAAGGTTAGAGCCGATAAACCCTGCTCCGCCGGTGACCAGGACTTTGGGGGAAGTAGCCATATTCTTTTAGCGTCCGACGCCGACGTATTCAAAACCGAGTGCCCGCATATCCGCAGGTTCATATATATTACGAAGATCGGCAATCTTTGGTGTATTTAATAATGCTTTGACCCTTTCCATATCCAGAGCCCGGAACTGGTTCCATTCGGTGATGATGACCAGAGCGTCGGCACCATTGATCGCGTCGTATTCGTCAACAGCATACCCTATGTCGGGCAGGTAATGTTTGGCTTCTGGCATTGCCACCGGGTCGTATGCATTGACTGTCGCACCGCGTTTGACGAGTGCATTGATGATATCTATCGCGGGTGATTCACGCATATCATCCGTCTCAGGTTTGAAAGACAGGCCTAGTACACCGATGCGTTTGCCGTCGAGATCGCCGACGAGCTTTTCGATCTTTGGGATCATCGCGTCGCGCTGGAGTTCATTGGCTTCGATTACGGCGTCAACTATCCGCGTTTCGACACCAAATTGATCCGCGACTGTTGTCAACGCACGTGTATCTTTTGGAAAGCACGAACCGCCGTAACCTGGTCCTGGATGTAGAAATTTGCGTCCGATACGATTGTCCATGCCCATACCACGAGCGACATCATGAACATCACAGCCGATAGCATCGCAGAGATTGGCAACTTCGTTAATGAACGTGATCTTGGTCGCAAGAAATGCGTTTGCCGCATATTTGATCAGCTCGGCGGCCTCGAGCGAGGTGATGACGATCGGTGTTTCGATCAGATAAAGCGGCCGATATAGTTCTTTCATTACATCGATCGCACGCGGTTCGTTGCTGCCAATGACGACCCTGTCGGGACGCATAAAGTCGCCAATAGCTGCTCCTTCGCGAAGAAATTCGGGGTTTGATGCAACGCCAAACTCAGTTTTCGTCTCAAGGTTTGCAGCGACATAATCTCGGAGCCATTTACCTGTCCCGACGGGAACCGTCGATTTTGTGACCAGCACCTTATAACCGTTTATCGAGTCTGCAATATCTTTTGCCGCCTGGCGATAATAGCTCATGTCAGGCGTGCCGTCTGCCAGGGGCGGAGTCCCGACTGCCAAGAAAACAACTTGAGCATTCTCTACAGCATTTTTAATATCAGTAGTGAAATGGAGGCGTCCGGCTGCCGTATTCTTAATGACTATTTTATCGAGGCCAGGCTCGTAGATGGGGATGATACCAGCGTTGAGCTTTTCGATTTTATCAGCGTCTATGTCAACGCAAGTGACCTCAACCCCGAATTCAGCAAAACAAGCTCCGGAGACTAATCCAACATAACCAGTGCCGATAACAGCTATATGCATAACGATCTAAAAAAACTCGAAAACGACCAGACTATGATTGTAAACAAAATAATGCGAGTCACGTAAAACATGACCCGCAAAATTTACGATCGAATAAGATGAATTAACGAGTAGGGCTTACAACCGTCACTCCGCCACCAAGATTTGTATCGTTGTTTCTGGTGCCGAAATAAATTGCAAGTCCTGCTGCTCCAGCAGCAACTGCTAGAAGCCAGGGGTAACCTGCGAATGCCGGTCCCGGCGTCGAATTAGGGCGTAGGCAAGGTTTGCAGCCCGGCTGTCCAATGGAGCCAGCCATTGCCGACGAACCCGCGACCACCTGCTTATCACTCGAACCTTCGCGCATTGTGATCATACCGGATGTTGTATCGACATAGGTGTTTGCACACGCCGTCTGAACGGTAAAATTATTCGCCTGACTCGAATCTGCTATCGCGGTCTGGTGCTTGGTTGCTACAGAAGTAATAACTCCGGCAGAATTAGAGAAACGTGCTTTACCGTCATTCAAAACAGCAGAGATGCTGTTTTCTGAGAAAGTTAAGGAAAGATTCGAACCTTCCTGAATTTCGACGCGTCCGAGTTTTCCGAGGCTGACAACAGCACTCGACCCCGAACCGGTCGTGATCGTAGCTCCCGACATAATGGTCGAATTAGAGATTGCAGGTTGGCCATTTACGGTCACCTGTCCCGTTACTGTAATTTCGGCGGTCGTAGCCGACGGGATGGCGAATGCAACCATTGAATACACACACCAAAGGGTAGCAAGGGTGCTAAGAGTGACGAATTTGCGAACAATTTTTTTGCCAAACATCTGTTTTAATCTCCTCCTGAATCGATCCTAAGAATATATAACACTTTTTGAGAACTACGGTGAATGTGCCATTTCCCGAGCTTTTGGCACCGCAGTAAGATCTCAAAAAAAACAACTCTCTCAAACTTTTACACGAAACAAACCTCTATGTCAACAAAAGCAAGGCTGACTCAATGCGAAATCGAGAGTTCAATTTCATCTCGGCTTACAAACTTCTAAGCTAAGATTCGATACATATTTATAACACAAGTTGTTTTTGTTTCAAAGGCGAATAGTTGAAAAAGATGCATTTGTGCGAGATTGTTTGAATATAGTTGTGAATATAGGGAATTTGAGACATATCGCCGTGCTATCGGTGTTCGTAAACATTGCCCTGTCACTTATTTTTTGTTCTAATCTCCTCAGTAAAAAAAATCTTTCGGAGATATACCTTATATGAAGACGAAGTTAATTTTTTTGTTGCTGGCAATGTGTTTGGCGGCAGCGTGTTCAGGCGGCCCAAAAGAAAAGCGGATAAAGATCGGTTTTGCTATGGACACTTTAAAAGAAGAAAGATGGCAGCGGGACAAAGATGCTTTCGAAGCGCGATGCAAGGCATTGAATGTTGATTGCGTCGTTTCAGTTGCAGATAATAAGGCTGATAAGCAGGCGAATGATGTTGATAATCTGCTGACGCAGGGCGTTGATGTGCTCGTCATTGCACCACATGATGCGACGCAGGCGGCATCGATGGTAGATAAGGCAAAGGCTCAGAATGTTGCCGTCATTAGTTATGACCGCCTGATCAACTCCGACAAGATCGATGCCTACATTTCACATCAGGTGCCTATCATCGGCAAAAAGATCGCCGAGTATTCCCTCCAAAAAGTACCGAAAGGCAATTATGTGATGGTTTATGGAGCTTCGACCGACAACAACGCCGTTATTATGAAAAAGGCAGAGCTAGAGGTTTTACAAGCGGCGATAGCTAAAAAAGATATAAACGTCGTAGCGGACAACTTTATTACAGATTGGCGGCCGGATGAGGCTCTCAAGATGGCTGAAAATGCGTTAACACAAAACAATGACAACATACAGGCGTTTGTGGTTTCAAATGACGGCATGGCCGGCGGCGTTATACAAGCTCTTGAAAACAAAAAACTTGCAGGCAAGGTGATCGTTACCGGACAAGATGCGGCTCTCGATGCCCTCCAACGCATTGCCGAGGGCAAGCAGACGATGACCGTTTACAAGCCGATCATCCCGCTCGCAAATGCGGCGGTCGATGCAGCGGTCAAGCTTGCAAAAAAAGAAAAGCTCGACACCAAGCCGTTTATGAATGACGTGATCAAAAAAGAGATCCCTTCGATCTTGCTTGAGGTTATGTCGGTGGATAAGGCCAATTTAATGGATACAGTTATTAAAGACGGATTCGCGAAATATGATGAGGTCTATAAAAATGTGCCCGAGTCCGACCGTCCTAAAAAGCCGTAATTAATAAATGAAAGAAATTGTTTTAGCCGTCGATCTCGGCGGGACAAATATGCGAATGGCCGCCATCGACCGTGATGGCGATATTTTGCATCACACAAAAAGCGGCACTCCAAAGCAGGTCTCACCTGTTCAATTGACGGCGCTGATCGGTGCTATGGCGGACGAATGCCGTGATGCGATCCCCGCAAACGGACGGCTCGTCGGCATCTCGTTTGCAGCTCCGGCTCCCGCCGCGAAGGATTCTAACGGCATCCTTACACGTTTACCGAATATACCGACCCTCAACGGCATGGACCTCAAGGCTGCACTCTCGGGCCTTTTTGATCTGCCCATTACGATCGAAAACGACGCAACCGCCGCCGGTATTGGCGAAAACTGGCTTGGTGCATCTAAAGGTGTAGGCAGTTCGATCTGTGTGACATTAGGCACGGGCATCGGTGGCGGCATTATTCTCGACGGCGAACCTCTTCGAGGGCTCGACGGCACCGGCGGCGAGATCGGTCACATCTGCGTCGAACCCGAAGGCGTTCCGTGCGGATGCGGCAGCCGCGGCTGCGTCGAGCGATATGCCTCAGCGACCGCAATTGTGCGTATGGCGAAAGAAGCCGGGATGGAGATATCGACTGCATTCGAGGTTTACGCAGCCGCAAAACGAGGAGACGGGCGTGCCCAGGCCGTGTTTCAAAAGATGGGCCGCTATCTCGGCATAATGCTCGCCGGGCTTATCAACACACTAAATCCAGAAATGATCGTGATCGCTGGCGGCGTCGCCGCAGGTTGGGATGCTTTTTTCGATCATGTCCAAAATGAGATCAATGCTCGTGCCTTCGCCGAACCAGCCGCTCGTGCGACGCTCGTCCCTGCCACGCTCGGCGATGACGCCGGAATACTCGGAGCGGCACGGTCTGCATTCTTGTGGGTTGAATAAAAAATCAAAACCCATTTCTAGAGGTGATTATCATAAAAATGCGTATTCTCAACCTTACAGGGAGATCTGACATTGCATTGGAGCTGATCATCGCTATCCTTTTGGCCTCGGCGGTAACGGTCTTCTCGCAAGGCGCGGAATTGATACCTCAGGTTGCTCACACCACAGGTGTCCTTTCCGTGGCACTGAGCAGTGACAAAAAATTAGTGGCTTCGGCAGCTGCAGCTAACGATATCCGCCTCTGGGATACAGAAACGGGCGAGATGCTGCGCGTGTTCGTCGCTCCGCAGGCGAGCGATCTTTTGTTTAGCCCGCGTGCGAGACTGCTGGTCGCCCGGTATTCACCTGCTATCGGAGAAACTGAGATAACGGGCATATGGGATGTGCGGACGGGCAAGCTCCTAGTGAAAGCTCTCCGGATCGCTTCGGTTGCATTTAGCGACGACGACAGCCTCGTGGCCATCTGTTACCAGCCCGACACTGGAAATCCCGACGGCATTACTGACTATCAGACAGTAATTAAAGTACTTGACGGCCACGGCAAAGACCGCGTAATCCGGCAGGCCGCGGCAGCGGCCGACGAGATCAAATTTACCAAAAACGGAAAACTGCTGAGCTTGGTCTTTAATGATCACGGAATTGCCACGTATGACACCGTAACACTGCTGCAGACGAGCCTTTTTCCGGCGAAGTATTTGGATAGCTTTAAGGAAGAACTTGCATTTGTCGGCGATCCGAAAAGTCCGAGCGTCGCTCTTGTTAACAAGCGAACCGGCCAGATGATCTATGTTGCCTCCGGACAATATCTGGCGAGTGGGCGCTATCTCATCACCCTGCTCAACAACGCTGTCTGGCTCTATAACCCTGAGACGGGTGCGCTCGAAAAGTCGATTAGTTCGGAAAAGCTGGGCGGCGGCAAGATTACGGGAGCTTCTCTTTCTGACGCCGGAGACATCTTGACCGTGATGGTCGAGCGGCAAGTTTTGGGCGAAAAGGCTGCTGAGGTGTCGCTCTTATGTGATATCGAACACGAGATCGTATCGGATATCGCGAGCCACGATCAAGAAATGTCACCGGACAATACTACCTTTATCACGGTTGAGGACGTCCTGTCGGGTAAGGGGCAGGTGGTCGTTCACGACGCGGCAACCGGGGGCGTGATCAAGACATTCGACAACATTATGTTCAGCGACGCGGATGGCCTGCGAATAGTCACCGGAACGCCATACGTGTTTTCTCAGGATGGCGAGATGCTGGCGGTCGGGCGCAACGACGGCACACTGGTCCTCTGGAATACGAAGAAGCGCGATACGGTTCGATCGTTTTCCTCATCGCCTGTCTCAACCATACAAAAGATCGAGTTTTCACCGTCGGGAAGGAGCCTTGCGGCATTTGTGGACGGGCAACGGATCGACCTCGGTTCAGGCCAAAGCAACGCGACGGCTCCAGCGGGCAATCCAGATGAATACATGGTCACAAAAGGTGTCGATGGTTTGGAGCTTCACGACACCAAGACCGGAAGATTTTTGCGTTCGCTCGCCGGCTTTGACCGATTTGAGTTCAGCCGCACGCAGAGGAATTATGTGCTCGAACGGGATGGGCGAACGGAGATCTGGCAGACCTTGCCGAATGTGTTGCGCAAAGTCTTTCAGGGTGACGACCCGGCCGAAGCGTTCATGGGTTTTAGTGCCGACGAGAGCGTTTTCATGACATCAGGTTATTTAGGCTCGGTTTGGGACATGAGGACCGGAAAGCTTAAATGGAGGACAGAGAATACTCCGCGTGGCTCGGCGACCTATAGCAGTGACGGAAAATTAGTGGCTATCACCGAGGGCGGGATGGGAATTGCATTCCCAGCGGTCTACTACACTGCCACAGGAAAGAAATATGTTCCGCCACGGCGGGTCAGGAAGGGCCGGCAGGAGTTCAACGGAACGATCCTCGATGAGACTGAGAGCGGCGGCTTTAATCTTTTCAGTGATGACAATCGTCTTTTTGCATCTTCGAAAGGCGGGCTGATAAGTGTTTTCGATATGAAGACGTTTGGATTGGTGGCCACTGCGGTGGATGAATTCGGGGTCACGCCTGTGCGCTTCAGTGGAGATAATAGGCTGCTCGCGACAAAAAACTCTTCCGGCGAAGTCGTTTTTTGGTCTCTTGGCGGCAAACGTGCGACCCGGGTAGCGTCCGCTTTTATTTTTGAGGGAAACGAGTGGCTGGTAACAACGCCCGACGGTTTATTCGACGGCACACCCGGCGCGTGGAATAAGATCCTCTGGCGGTTCGATAACAATACCTTAAGCCACGTCCCGGTGGAGGGGTTTTTCAACGAATTCTATTATCCGGGATTACTCAAGGAGATACTTAACGGAACGGCCCCAAAACCGCCTGCAAAAGATCTGTCGAAGATCGATATACGCCAGCCTGGAGTTGCCATCTTGCAGGCAGACAAGGCGGACACGCTGAGCGGAATGGTCAGGCTCAGCATTGAAATCGTTGACAATAAAGACACGCCCAGGCATTCGTCTGTTGCGGCGGCGTCGAGCGGTGCGCAGGACCTCCGCCTCTTCCGCAACGGTTCCCTGATAAGGGTTTGGCACGGTG
>JAYVOS010000409.1:0-3665 GCA_043757775.1 Chloracidobacterium sp.
TTTGTGGCTTTCGTTCAGGCGTTCGTGTTTACGCTGCTCTCGATGATCTACATCGGCGAGGTCAGCCACGCACCGCACGACGACCACGAAGAAGATTCGCATGGCGAAGCCGTCGCAGCCCATGCATAACAAGTTTAGAGTGCAAGCTTTAGCTTGTATTCTTTAACGCGGAGACAAGCTAACGCTTGCACTCCAAACGTGAAGACTGACGATACGGTCTATTTGAAAACTTGCGTTTTATAGCAACTATGCCCGCACGCAACAGGAGACGCGGACTCTACGGAGTATAAAAACCACGGCATACCGGAAGCGAGGCGAAATAATACCAAGGCCTACGGGTCAGCAAGTTTATCGAAACACCGTTACGACAAGTCTTCTTAATTAACAAAAAAGAGGAGATAAAATGAAAAACTTAAAATTTGTATTTTTTGCACTTATGGCGATCGCACTGCTCGCAGTCGCATCATTTGCACAGGCTGGTGGAGCCGGTGCTGCTTACAACGAATCGTATGTCGGTGCTGCTAAAGCTATCGGCGGCGGTATCGGTTTCGGCCTCGCAGCCGGTCTCGCAGGTATCGGACAGGGGCTCGTCGGTTCACGTGCCGCTGAGGGTGCAGCCCGTAACCCGGGTGCAGCCAGCACAGTTCAGACGATGATGATCATCGCCCTCGCGCTGATCGAGTCACTCGTGCTGTTCGCACTGCTCATCGTTTTCGTCAAACTCTAAACAGAAATTGGCGTAGGTTATCGCGGACGAGGCTGTTATTGGCTTCGTCCGCTTTTTATTTTCTTGTAATCTTGCGGCTTGCGATTTATTCTTTAATTGCAACCTCTTGGCCGTCGAGACGTTCTAATTAGTAATGATTGATGATCTTTTAGGAAAAGTTGTAGCTGAAAAATACCGTATTGAGTCTTTGTTGCGTGACAGCGACCTCGGCGGGATATACCGTGCGTTTCATGTCGCGATGGACAAACCCGTTAGGGTCAAGGCCCTGTCGCCAGCGGTCGCCATCGATGCACGTTATGTAGAAAAATTTTTGGCTGAGGCAAAAACGGCGGCTGCGGTCTCGCACCCTAATCTGTTAAACGTCACCGATTTCGGTACGGATAACCGCAATATAACCTACATCGTTTACGAAGGTGCAGACGGCGAGACTCTCAAAGAGTTAATGAAGCGTGACGGTGCGTTACCGGTCGGCCAGGCTCTCAGCATTGCAAAACAAATAGCTTTCGGACTCGCCGCCGCACACGCCAACGGCTTGACGCACGGCGGTCTGAATCCCGACAAAATATTATTTTCAAAGAACGAGGAGGCCGAAAGCGTTAAGGTCTTTGACCTCGGCACGCAAAGTATCGCACGAACGCCAAAAGCCGATCTCGCGTATCTCGCCCCTGAGCAATACAAAGACACGACTGCCAATGATGAGCGGTCAGACATCTATTCAGTCGGCGTTATTTTGTATGAAATGCTCGCGGGACAATTGCCCTTCACAGGACAAACGACAGGCGAGTTAAAAGGTAAGCACGAGCAAGAGCCGCCCGCACCTCTTGTCTCGTTTCGCAGCGATCTGCCGACTGATCTGGAACCGATGATCCTCAGCGCACTTGCCGCTGATCCTGAACGTCGCTATCAAAAAATGGAATCGTTTGCCGAGGATCTGCAGATGCTTTCGGGCGGAGCCGCAGTTCAGCCAAAAGCCGCAGCTGCGGTTGCAACCGGAAAGAGAAACATCTGGCAGACGGCCTTTATTGTGATGGTCGGGGTATTTCTGCTCGGAGCCGCGCTGATCTATTTCACGTCCGTCCGCAAAACCGACCCAACCTTGCAGACGCAGGTCGATCCTGACAGCCTGCCGGTTCAACCGATAGGCCCTGCAACCGGTGCCCAAGAGGAAAGCCTGGCGAAATTACCGGAGATGACCGACGCCGAGATGATGGCAGCTCAGGCCGGCACGATGGACGCACCTCCGGGAACGCTGCCGGGAGGCGACGGATATAATGCTTGGGCGAATGGAAATGGTGCCCCGCCGATCGGTGCTCCTCAACCGGGTGCTCCGGCGACAGGACTACCTCAACAGTACCAACCGCCCGGTGGACAGACAGTAACCATCGACCCGAATGGCGGCAGCCAGTTTATGCCGCAAGAGGGCGGCGTGATATTGGTCCCAGTTCCTAAGGACGCCAACACCGCTCCTAAAGCAACACCAACGCCCAAAGCCCCGGCGGGTAATACGGCGGTTCAACCTGCACCGACACCAAAACCAATGGCGACTCCGGTGCCAAAGACCAAGCCTGCACAGCCCGGCACCAAGCCAAGCGGCAAACCAAAGGATTCCGAATTGTAGTTAAAAGTTTATCTCGGCACTTCAACAGTTTTGAGTATGTCGGAGATGACTGCGTCGGCGGTTGCGCCGTCGAGTTCGGCCTCGGCTCGCAGTGCGAGGCGGTGACGCAAAACGGGCATCGCGACATCGCGAATGTCATCTGGCGTTGGGAAATCGCGTCCACGGATCGCCGCCAAAGCCTTTGAACACAATAATAAAGCCACCGACGCTCTCGGACTAGCTCCATAAAGTATCGTCGGATGACTGCGTGTACGGCGGACTATTTCGACGACATATTTCTGCACGCCCGGCTCCATACGCATCGCTCGAACCTCGGCCCGGCATCGCTGAATAGCCGTCGCGTCAGGCAGAGGATTGATCTGAACCTGCTCCAAATGCCTTGCATTAAACCCGGCGTCCCAACGCATAACGATCTCTTCTTCGTCGGCCTGTTCAGGGTAATCGATCAATATCTTCATCAAAAATCGATCAAGCTGTGCCTCGGGCAGCGGATATGTGCCCTCGTATTCGATCGGGTTTTCGGTCGCAAGCACCGTGAAAAGCGGTGAGAGAGGATAGCGTTCGCCGTCGATGGTCGTTTGGCGTTCCTCCATCGCTTCGAGCAGAGCGGCCTGCGTTTTTGGCGGTGTGCGGTTGATCTCGTCTGCGAGAAGTATGTCAGTAAATATCGGCCCTTGCCGCAAGCTAAACTGTGACGTCTGCATATTAAAAACGTTCGTTCCGGTAATGTCCGAAGGCATCAGATCGGGCGTAAACTGGATACGCGAAAAACCGGCTCCGATGATATGCGCGAGCGTCTTAACGGCCAGTGTCTTGGCCGTGCCGGGAACGCCTTCGATGAGAGCGTGACCCTCTGCCAAAACCGTGACGAGGATCTGTTCGATAGCGTCGTCCTGCCCGACGATCGTCTTGCGAAGCTCGTTAAGAATATGTGCAACTGTTGTAGGTGTGTAATTTAGCATTCTAAATAAAATCGTAAAGTGTTTTTATCGCCAATATCAAGACCGTCGTCAAAAATATCCGCCGGAGCCATACGTCGTTTAATTTTGTTACAAAATGAGCCCCGGCGTATGCTCCGACGAACATCGTAATTCCTAGTATAAGACCGAGTTTGTAATCCACTAAACCTTGCCACATAAAGACAATAGTGGCAATCGCAGACGAAAAAACATTGATCAATTTAGTCGATGCGACTGCCTCGCCGTAACGCATTCCATAGATTCCGACCATTACAGCCGTCAGTATCGTGACATAGCCGCCGCTAAAAAGTCCGCCGTAAATGCCGAGCAAAAACGTCAGTACAAACGTGATCGGCACGGC
>JAYVOS010000410.1:0-13707 GCA_043757775.1 Chloracidobacterium sp.
AACTATCTCGTTCCTGGTAAGCACCTCGGCGACTAACCGCAAATGAGCCAGAACACCGGCGAATCTAACTGGAGCGGCACCGTACTCGTGTGGGACGAGCAGGCGATATTCCTGGGTCTCGCGGCTGACGCGAGTCTGCACGAATCGCCCGCGATAAAGGTTTGTATTGCCCTCGACGGTAATTTTCGGTTGCGGACGAATGAAAATGAGGATTGGACAGATTACGATTCCGCCATCATCGCTGCCGGCCAACCGCATGCCATCGACGGCCGCCGCAACAAAATGGCGATGCTGCTGCTCGCTCCTGAGACAGGGCTAGCCCGACCTCTCGCTCAGACCATCTCCGACAAAGGAATTACAAGACTGCCGTTAGAATCGGTAGATGCGATCAGAGCGTTATTTTCCAATTTCGACGAAACAGCCCAGGAATCGTTAGATAATATCTGCTTTCAGATAATCCATGCGATCAGCCCTAAGGATGAAACGCTGCCGATCGACAGCCGTGTCTCGCAAAGTATCGAGGCGATCAGATCTAGTCGCGAAGAGGGTATCTCGGTCCGCGATATCGCCGCCGATGTCGAGCTTTCCGAGAGCCGATTTTCGCATCTCTTTACAGAAAATGTTCGCATTCCGGTTCGTCGATACCTGTTGTGGCTGCGCGTTCGCGATGCAATGCACCTGCTTGCAAGAGGCATGTCACTAACCGAGATAGCTCACGAAGCCGGCTTTTCCGATTCGGCGCATCTCACACGCACTTTTCGCGGAATGCTCGGCATCGCTCCGTCCGCTCTAACCAAAGAAAGTTCGCTGATCTCTTTTCTAAAATAGCTGAATCGTTCAAGTATTTTCGGGCGCTCAAGTTCATACTTTATTTACATAAAGAATTGTGGATAAAAATGAACAAAGCTAATCTGATCTATCCCGCTCCCGTCATAATCGGAGCCGACGAAACCGAAAGTAATGAAAATTGGGGCTTTCGCGACACAAGTTTTGCGATAAACGAACGCGATACTGTCGAGATAACCGGTACCCGTTACGAGCTTAGCGGTAAAGAATTGCCGCGTCTGTTGCCATGGATCCGCGAAACGCTCGTTATCGACCTCGACGCCCACGACCAGCATACGAATTCTTATCCGACCGAGATTCCTGCTCCGGCCGAGTCGCCTGCTTTTACAAAAGCGATCGGTGAATTCCTAAACGAAGATCAGATCAATACCGACGGCGAAAATCGCCTGCGTCACGGCCACGGCCACACGCAGGAAGAAATGTTTGCGATCAAGCACAAAAAGCTCGGACGCATCCCGGATATGGTTTTATATCCGGAGACCGAGGAGCAGGTTGCGGAGCTTATTAAAGCTGCGAAAGCTCACAACGTGGTTCTCATTCCCTTTGGCGGTGGGACAAATGTTACTGATGCCTTGCGTTGCAGAAATGAAGAAAGACGGGTGATTGCCACCGTCGATATGCGCCGTATGAACCGCGTTCGCTGGATCGACAAAGAAAATATGATGGCATGTATCGAGGCCGGTGCCGTCGGCCGCCATATCATGACGCAGCTTGCCGAATATGGTGTCTCGATGGGCCACGAGCCGGACAGCGTTGAGTTTTCGACGCTCGGCGGATGGATAGCGACCAACGCGAGCGGCATGAAAAAAAACAAATACGGCAATATAGAAGACATCGTAATCGATATTGCCGTCGCGACCGCAGATGGCGAGCTAAAACGCACGACCGCCGCTCCGAGAGAGTCTGTAGGCTCTGATCTTCGCCGTCTTATATTCGGCTCCGAAGGCACTCTTGGAATTGTAACGTCCGCTATCGTCAAGCTTTTCCCTCTGCCCGAAGCTCAAGAATACGGCTCGGTGCTTTTCCCAAGCTACGAGGACGGCTACGCATTTATGCACGAACTTGCCCACACCTCGACGCCTCCGGCTAGCGTGCGGCTCGTTGACAATCTGCAATTTCAATTTGGTCAAGCTCTAAAACCCGCGTCGAATAGCTCAGCTGCCGACCTGATGAGCAAAGCCCAAAAATTCTTCGTGACCAAGATAAAGGGTTTTGACCCGTATAAAATGGTTGTCCTCACGCTTGTTTTCGAAGGCACAAAAAAAGAAGTGACACGTCAACAGCAGGATATTTACCGCATTGCCGCCAAACACGGCGGAATGAAAGCAGGTGCCGAAAACGGCCGACGCGGCTATCAATTGACCTATAGCATCGCCTACATCCGCGACTTCTTAATGAACTATTACATCATCGCCGAGTCATTCGAAACGTCGTGTGCGTGGAGCGATGCTCTCAAGATCTGTGACAACGTCAAACAGGTTTTGCGTGACGAATATACGAAACGAGGTCTTCCCGGAAAGCCATTTGTCACCTCGCGGATCACGCAAGTTTACCGCACCGGTGTCGCGATATATTTTTACTTTGGCTTTTATTACAAAGGCGTGGAGAATCCGTCTGAGGTATATCTCGAGCTCGAAAATATCGCTCGCGAAGAGATCCTACGCTGCGGCGGTTCGCTATCGCACCATCACGGCATCGGCAAGATCCGTGAGCAATATCTGCCAGAGATAATGTCCGAGACGGCACTGAAATGGAAGCAGGAGATCAAGCACGGGCTCGATCCGCAGAATGTTTTTGGAGCAGGAAATCAGAATTTGAAATAGACAGGCTCTTATTCGTGCATTCGTGGCAAAAAAAGAAAGCCACGAATGCACGAATAAGAGCTAAGAAGCCGCGTATTTTCAAAGCACTCAATTAGTCATTAGTAAGGATTATGATGCGAGCCGAAAAACTGATCCAGATCATCAAGACCGCCAAACTCACCGGCGGCGTGGACGATCCGCCCTCTTGGCAGATCGAAAAGACGCGCTTTCAATCGACGCTTTGTCGCATATTGCTGCTGCCGGTCGGCGGCTTGCTCGTAGCTACAATGAAATATGTTCGCGGCTACCGCATCGAAAATATCGCCGTAATACGTCAGCAATTTAGAGAGATCTGGCAGGAAAAAGAACGCGAAAATTATCCGCTCGTTATTTGCTCTAACCATTTGACCTTTATCGATTCGGCCCTGATCATCTGGGCGCTAGCTTCCAATTATTGGTATTTCTTCAATTACCGTGCCTTCACTTGGAATGTCCCGGCCGGAGATTTTTTTAAGAAAAAGCTTCATTATCACGCGATCCTATATCTAACGAAATGCATCTTTATTGATCGCAAAGGCTCGCCCGCACACAAAAACACCGTGCTAAACCTGTGCCGTTATTTGCTGTCAAAGGGAAATGTCGTACTTATCTTCCCTGAGGGCCAACGCAGCCGCGAGGGCAAATTTGACGTTGACCGTCTGCGTTTCGGCACCGGGAAAATTCTTACTTCGCTCGAAAATGCTCGGGTTCTCTGTGTTTATCTACGCAGCCCTTCGCAAAAAGCGTTTTCAAACTATCCGCCGAAAGGCTCGCGTTTCAGTCTCAATATGAAACTGATACAGCCGAGCGTTGATGGACCGTCGAAAAAGCAATCAAGCATCACCGCCGTCAAAGAGATCGGTGCCGTGATCGAGCAGATGGAGAATGAATTTTTTAACGCTCACCCGGAATAACAACCCGCTTTCCTGTTTGCTTATATAGGCGCGTCTGAAATACCATTTTTATTGAGAGATGAAGATATTTCACGGAACCGAAAACGCTAATATTTCACGCCCGACGGTGGTGACCCTCGGTGTCTTTGACGGGCTGCATTTGGGCCACCAGGCGATAATGAAAAAGGTCGTCGAGCGTGCAAACGCCATCAACGCAGTCGCCACGGCGATCACATTCGACCCACATCCCCGTGCCGTTTTGCATCCCGAATCAGCCCCTCCGCTGCTACAGACCTTAGATCAACGCCTCGCCAATTTTGAGGTACTAGGCATCGAACAAGCGATCGTTGTCCCATTTTCACAAAGATTTGCCGCACAACCCGCGACGGATTTCCTGACAGACATCATCCGCGACCGCCTTCACCCAAAAGAGGTCTATCTCGGCAAGGGCTTTGCTTTTGGCAAAGATCGCGGCGGTAATATCGAGTTGCTGCGTGAAATGAGTGCTAAGCTCGGCTTTGTCGCCGACGAGGTTGATGAGGTCCGACTTCGCGGGCGGCGTGTCAGCTCGTCAAAAATTCGCGAGCTGCTTGCCGCCGGACAGGTAAACATCGCTCGCCGTATGCTCGACCGTCCCTACGGTGTCGAGGGTGTTATTATTCGAGGGCTACGACGCGGCCACACTATCGGGTTCCCGACGGCAAATCTCAAGCCTCACAACCGCGTCATCCCGCGCTACGGTGTTTACGCTACCGCAACGCTGATCGACGGCACTTGGCGCAAGAGCATCACAAATATTGGTATAAGACCAACTTTTGAATCCGATTCCGACCCATCCATCGAAACATATATATTCGACTTTGACGGCGACCTTTATGGCGACGTGCTTCGAGTCCGATTTTTGCATCGCATCCGCGACGAACGAAAGTTTAACGGTATCGACGAGCTTAAGGCTCAGATCGAACGTGACACGCTGCGTGCGAGGAACTATTTCAGCCATCAGGGCGTAAGCAATATGCTGGAGATCTTATGAAGATAACCGAACTCATGCCGATGTTATGGAAATTAAAAGACATAACTAACATCTGTTACGGCATCGAAAACTTTGGTCACGAAATGCGTGAATTTGCGATCTACGACAACAATGGCTATGTGCTGCAATTTGGCCCTGAGATCGGTGAATAAATAATGGACACAATGCTCAAAGAACCGACCGCGGTTAACGGACAGCACACGCTCGTGCCGACCGCCGAACTCGCCATTGCCAAGCAGGTTTCTAATCAACAGTTGATCGACGAGGAACGCGATCTGCAAAAGGTCGAAACTGCCGTCGAGAGCCAATATCTCGGCATTCGCGGCAGCCTGAGATTATTCCAGATCTCGCGTGTTATCGCGATGCTGTCGATCTATCTGTATCTCGATCAATACGAAATCCATTACAAACAGTATCTGAAACGGGCAAAATCCCGGATGGATAATGCTGTAAATTTAACTCGGGCTGCGGTTTACGGTGAAAAATTGTATGCCGTTCGTTTGTGGTTCTTTGACGCTTTTATGCGTCTTTTGCGGCGATTCTTCATCGGAAATTCGACCAACAAAGAAGCCAATCAGGAAAAACAAGCTCTCTGGCTGAAAGAAAAACTCATCAAGCTGGGGCCAACATTCATTAAGATCGGCCAGTCGATGGGTACGCGAGCCGATCTGCTGCCGTTGCCGTATGTAAAGGAATTGGGCACATTGGTCGATAACGTTCCGCCGTTTCCAAATGATGTTGCCTTTGTGCGTATCGAACACGAACTTGGGAAAAAGATTAATGAGGTTTACGCCGAATTTGAGCTAGAGCCTGTTGCCGCCGCATCGCTTGGCCAGGTTTATCGTGCACGTCTTCACACCGGCGAAGAGGTTGCCGTTAAAGTCCAGCGGCCCAATCTCGAAGCCACTATCAAAGGCGACATTGTGATCTTAAAAAAGGTGGCTAAATTCGCCGAGCGGTTTCCGCAGTTGAACGAAAATGCTGACTGGGCCGGTATGCTCCGCGAATTTGACGTGACGATCCACGAGGAAATGGACTACGCTGCTGAGGCTCGCAACGCCGAGCGGTTCAAAGAGAGTTTTAAGAGCTGGTCAAACATTCACGTACCTAAGATCTATTGGAACGCGACCACGACGCGTGTGATGACGATGGAATTTATCCACGGCACCAAGGTCACAGACCTCGAGGGGCAACGCCGCCAAAACATCTCACCGGAGAAAGTAAATCGTTTGTTGATAAAGACTTACCTCAAACAATTGCTTGAGGATGGCTTTTTTCACGCTGATCCGCATCCCGGCAATCTGCTTGTAATGGCTGACGGACGTCTCGCATTTTTTGACTTTGGCATGGTCGGCCGTATCACTCCGCAGCTGCAGGCGAAGATGATCGACGCGTTTTTCCACGTCGTTGATAAGGATCCAGGCGGCATCGCTGAGGATCTGATCGCACTCGATTTTCTCAAACCGGGCACGAGCCATGATTCGATCAAACCGGTCGTCGAGCGTATGTTCGAATTTCATTTTAACCTCAAGCTAAAGGACGTCAATTTCAAGGAGCTGACCTACGATCTGGCTGACGTAATGTATGACTATCCGTTTCGCTTGCCGTCGAATTTTACATACATAATGCGAGCCCTGATGACGCTTGAGGGCATCGGTATCGTCACCGACCCGGAATTCAATTTCTTTGAAACGGCAAAGCCTTATGCCAAAGAATTTATGCTCCGCCGCGAGGGCAATGATTTCCGCAAGATATTTGTCGATAAGATAATGGGTCGTGACGAGGGTGGCAAGATCAACTGGGATCGCACCTGGAAACTAGCAAAAATGGCGTTTCGCACGGTTTTGAACACGGGTTAGCCCGCTGTGTCCTTGTCATTTTGCTGCAATTCTAGTTAAATCGTTTCATCATGAAACTGTTTGTAACGGTTCTGTTTGTCTTGCTATTTTCCGCTGTGGTCACTACATCCGCTAAAAATAAATCGGCCGACTCGACACGGCTCAAGATCGCTCATATTACTGCCGAGCCCGCGATCAATGAGCTAAATTCCGCAGAATGGGATAAGGCATCAGAGGTCTCAATTACTAAATACTGGTCTGGCCTCGCAGCACCGGATTCGCGCCAATTCAAGGCTCGTCTTCTTTGGTCGGATTCAGCATTGTATGTACGTTTTGAGGCCGCTCAAGCCGAACCGTTCATTGTCAGTGAGAAAGCCGACCTTACGCAAAAGATTAAGGGACTGTGGGACCGCGACGTGTGCGAGATATTTATTGCTTCTGATAAAGCCAAGAGAAACAAGTATTTTGAGTTTGAAATAGCACCTAACGGTGAGTGGATAGATCTGGGGATCGAGTTCACACCACAGGAACGCAAGACCGATTGGGATTACAAGTCAGGAATGACATCCGCAACTGAGATCCGAAAAGACAGAATACTGATGGCGATCAAAATTCCATTTTTAGCTCTCGGCAAAACTCCTAAAACAGGCGATATTTGGCTCGGAAATCTGTTTCGCTGCGTCGGAAAAGACCCAACCCGCGGCTATCTCTCGTGGCAGCCGACTAAAACAAAAGAACCGGCGTTTCACGTTCCCAAAGCTTTTGGTGAATTTCAGTTCGTGAAGTAGTCAGAACCGCCTGCGTGAGCGGGCGGTCAGTTCGATCAATCGAATTCCGGTAAGGGACCACCCTGCCCGTTAACAACATAATTGCGTGCTCGTTCAACATGTAATTCAGTCCAAAGGTTCCGTCTGCTTCCCTTATCCACCCAAGGGCTATGATCATACGACCATTCCCCACTTTCCCGAAGCTTCCTTGTCGAATAAGCCTTGAAGTCATTCAGCATCTGGGCAGAAGACCCCTGACCCGAAGTAACGATGTGGGCGTGGTTTGTCCTGATGTTGATCGCAACCAGAGGCCAATTCCGAAACCTGCAAACCTCTTCAACGGCCTCTTTGACAAGTTTTCTGCTCGCCGCATTCAATAGGAAGGGCGGGCATTTGAGTCGATCTGAGTGAATAGCTTTACGACTTTCGCTCATGACCGCGCGTGGACCACCGTATTTGTTGAGATATTTGTCGATTGAACCTCGCTCGTCACCCGCCAACCACGATCCGTAGGTACGAAACGTGATCAAATAAGCGATTGGTTCATCATTGTCATTCCACTTGCCCATAAACCACGAAACTGGCCGCCCGCTTACGCAGGCAGTTCTGACTATACTGTCATACCGCCGTCAACTGCTATCGTCTGGCCGGTGATATAGCTCGACGCATCGGATGCAAGAAAAACTGCTACGCCCTTTAGCTCGCCTTCGTCACCGACTCGCGGAATAACATTATTTTCCTGTATCGAACGCTCGTAGATATCTATCACCGCATCGGCCAGACGCGAATGAAAAAATCCCGGTGCAATAGCATTAACTCTGATGCTTTTGCGCCCCCAGCTTGCTGCCAACTCGCGTGTCAACCCGATCAATCCGGCCTTGCTCGCAACGTAACCGGCATAAAATGGACCATTTGCCGACGATGTTAGACCGGCAATAGACGCGATATTGATGATCGAACCACTCTTTTGCTTGAGCATTTCACGACCGACGGCTTGAGCGAACAGGAAACACCCTGTCAGATTAACGTCGATAACCTTTTGCCACTGGTCGAGCGGCATATCCTCAGGCATCGCTCCCCACGACGTGCCGGCGTTATTTATCAGGATATCGACCGCGCCAAATTTTGCGACAGTCTGATCGACGACTGCTTTAACCTCATCAGCTTTGGCGACATCACAAACAGTTCCCGCAACATTAAAATTCTTACTTTCAAACTCCCGGACTGTTTCCTCTAACCATTCGGTCCGCCGCGCGCAAAGCATCAGATTTGCCCCGGCTTCAGCCAGGCCCTCAGCCATTTCTTTACCAATACCCCGTGAGCCGCCGGTTACGATGGCGGTCTTACCAGTTAGATCAAATAGTTCTTTTACGTTTTTACTCATTTATGCCAAAACAGGATACCACGCGCGTGTTCAAGGTGTTCAAGGTGTTCAAGATTGAACACCTTGAACATATTTGCGTTAAATATCAATATATTATTTCAGATCGAACAACAGAAACTCGCTGTTGTTTTCGTAAGCTCTTATATTTAGTGCGGTCTCTTCGCTTATCGCGGCTCCGTCGCCCGCGTCGAGCGTGGTGCCGTTTACATCGAGCGAACCGCTGATCAACTGTATCCATGCATGACGGCCATCGCTCAGTTCGGTGGTCACGGTCTCGCCCTCTTTAAGTATTGAAGCGTAGAGCTTTACGTCCTGATTTATATGTACCGAGCCGTCGTCACCGCCGCGTGAAGCGACGAGCCGCAGTTTGCCCTGCTTTTCTTCGGCGGAAAAGAGCTTTTGCTCATAGCTCGGCGTTAGCCTGTTAACCTCAGGCAATATCCATATCTGTAGGAGATGGGTTTTGTCTGTAGGCGAGCTAAATTCGCTGTGCAGCACACCGGTTCCGGCGGTCATTCGCTGGATCTCGCCGGGTGTGATCGTCTCGCCGTTTCCCATTGAGTCGCGGTGCGAGAGCTCGCCGGAGATCATATAAGTAATGATCTCCATATCGCGATGACCGTGTTTTGGAAATCCCTGGTCTGCCTCGATATGGTCTTCGTTTATCACCCGCAGATCGCGAAAACCCATAAACTACGGATCATAATAATCCGAAAATGAAAATGTATATTTAGTGTCGAGCCAGCCGTAATTGGCGGCTCCGCGTTCTTTTGATCGTCTGATATTTATCATCTCAAAACTCCTTGCTGATTAAATATTACAAGGATTCATGCGGGTTGTAATCATTAATTGCAGTGAGCAATCGCTAATACTATCGGGTTAGGGAGAAAGTAAACCACAGATAGACACAGATAAACACGAGTAAAATACAGAAAAGGATCAAATAGCGGCTATCTGTATTCATCTGTGGTTTCATTCATTTCTTCCTCAAGACCATCAACCCATCACGTATCGAGAGCAAAACATTCTCGACGCGTTCGTCAGCAAGAACCATTGCGTTAAAGTCATACAGAGCTTGTGTGTTCTCGTCTTTTTCGGCTTCGATGACCTTTCCGCTCCAGAGCACGTTGTCAGCAATAATAAATCCTCCGGGGCGGACTTTGTCGAAAACGAGGTTGTAGTAATTGGTGTAGTTTGGCTTGTCGGCGTCAATAAAGACTAAATCTAAGGTTTCGTCGAGGTTTGGTATCAAATCAGTTCCCGGACCCAGCAGAAATTCGATCTTGTCAGCAAACTCAGTTTTTGCGACAAACGAGCGGGCGACGGCATTGGTGTCTTCTTGTATATCCAATGT
The DNA here is from genome assembly GCA_043757775.1 of Chloracidobacterium sp. GTDB lineage: Bacteria > Acidobacteriota > Blastocatellia > Pyrinomonadales > Pyrinomonadaceae > OLB17. Next base: position 9,957 of record JAYVOS010000410.1, read on the forward strand.
AATTACTTTTCCGCCATCCGCCAAGCCCTCGGAAAAACACAATGCTGAATAGCCAAGATACGTCCCGATCTCCAGCACCACCTTTGGACGGATCATGTGCGAAAACATCGAGAGTACGCGTCCCTGAAAAAATCCTGACAGCATAGCCGAGTCTTCGTAGTGTGCGTAGCAATGAGCACGCAGCTCCTGCAGCACCTCGCTTTCGCCGGAGGTCATACCCTCGGCATATTTGATAACTTCGTCTTTCATAAATCGATTCTAACAAGCCCGCGTTTTACCGCCAATGTAGAGGCCGACGTGCGATCGGACACGCCTATTTTTTCAAAAATATTTTTGACGTGCGTCTTGACCGTGTTTTCAGTGATGTCGAGAGCAAAGGCTATCTCTTTGTTAGACATACCGCCGACGATCATCCGCAAAATACTCGTTTCAATTGGCGAGATGTCGTTCATTCAGTTCAACCACTTTTTACCGCAGTTGGTACCGCGAGTCCGGCAGCAAATTCGACGATCGGGTGGATCAGATCGGTGTCGTAGTTTGTCTTGACGTGCTGCATAACGGCGGTAATGCGTTCGAGTCCCATGCCGGTATCGACCGACGGTGCGGGCAGCGGTGTCAGTTTGAATGTGCCGTCTGCCTCAAGCGTCCGGTTGTATTGCATAAAGACTAGATTCCATATCTCCATCGTCGTGTCGCCCTCGCCGTTGACCCATTTGGGATGGTTTTTTTCCGGGTCGTGAGGGTCGTCGCCCATGTAATAATGTATCTCCGAGCACGGGCCGCACGGGCCCGTGTCGCCCATCTGCCAGAAATTATCTTTTCGTCCGTAGCCGAAAATGCGTTCGGGTTTTGCTCCGACCAATTTCCACAATGCGCGCGCTTCATCGTCGGGGCCTACCTCGTCGTCACCTTCAAAAACGGAAAACCAGAGGCGCGATTCGTCGAGCTTTAGCTCATTTACCAAAAAATCCCACGCGTAGGTGATCGTTTCTTTTTTGAAGTAATCACCAAACGAAAAATTGCCGAGCATCTCAAAAAAGGTGTGATGCCGAGCCGTCTTGCCGACCTCGTCGAGGTCATTATGCTTGCCGCCCGCACGGATACATTTTTGCGACGTGGCGGCTCGTTTGTAGTCGCGCTTTTCATCGCCCAGAAACACGTCTTTGAACTGGTTCATACCCGCATTTGTGAAAAGCAGCGTCGGGTCATTGGCAGGTAGCAGCGGCGACGAATGCAATATCTTATGATCGTGCCGCTCGAAATATTCTAAAAACTTAGCTCTGATCTGGTTTCCGGTCATACGAAAACTTTAGCACAAAGCCACGAATGCACGAATATCAGTAACTATTCGTGCATTCGTGGCTATATTTTTCGATTCTTGTTATTTCGATTCTTTAAATCTCAATGCAGGCGAATTCATACAATATCGCAAACCGGTCGGCTTAGGGCCGTCGTCAAAGACGTGGCCCAGATGGGCGTGGCAACGTGCACATTCGACCTCGGTACGCTCTTCGCCGAGGCTTTTATCCACTTTTTCGACAACATTCTTTTTGAAGATCGGCTGGAAAAAGCTCGGCCATCCCGTGCCTGATTCAAATTTTGCTTCTGATTTGAAGATTGCCAAACCGCAGGCATTGCAGTAATAAATGCCGTGCTTATGGTTTTTGACCATCGCGTTTGAGTAGGGTTTCTCGGTGCCCTCTTCACGCATGATATTGTATTCTGCGGGCGTGAGCTGTTTCTTCCACTCCTCGTCTGTTTTGACGATCTCTTTGCCGTCAAACTCGCCGTCGGTGAGTTCGAGCTTGCGTTGAGATTGGACTGGTTTTTTCGGCGGTGTCGGCGCAGCCTCAGCCGATACATTATTGACCGGTGCTGCTGCCGCACAGCCGATGAGATTCATAAAAACTACTGAAGATGCGAGAGCTATAACTGCGAGTGACGAATATATATACTTGTATCTCATAATTTATATAATAGTATCTGTGCCTGGATTGCCGAAACCTTTAGATACAGGTTCGCCCGCTGACCGTGGGACTTTCCCTGTCGTAACTAAAACATCCCCCTCCAGAAATATCTTGGTCAAGACCCTTGAATATGCCCACGGTCAGCGGGCGAAAGTGTTGTACCTTAACTACTAGTTAGGCAGCAAAACTGAATCAACTACGTGGATAACGCCGTTTGACTGTTTGACGTTAGCGATAGTAACCATCGATCGACCGCCTTTTTCGTCGGTCAGGATGAGACTTTTGCCTTCCATCGAAGCGTACAACTTACCACCGGCGACGGTCGTGAATGTGGCTTTGCCCTTGCCCTTCTTGATGGCTTTACCAATTGCTTTCGAGTCAAAGTTACCCGAGATAACGTGGTAGGTCAGGATCTTAACCAATGTAGCCTTATTTTCAGGCTTAAGCAGTGTAGCAACGGTGCCTGCAGGCAACTTGTCAAAAGCACTGTTAACCGGAGCAAACACCGTAAACGGGCCTGCACTCTTTAAGGTATCAACCAAACCGGCTGCAACCACAGCTGCTACGAGCGTCGTGTGATCTTTCGAATTCACTGCGTTTTCGACGATATTCTTCGTCTTATACATCGCAGCTCCACCAACCATCGGGTTACCCGACTTGTTATCCATCATCTGAGCCGATGCACCCAGAGCCATACCTAACGACAAAACAACTAATCCTAATAATGATTTCATTTTAATATCTCCTCTAAATCTTTAAGTTCTTCACAAAGGCTTTTCTGTTCCTTTGGAGTAGTTTTCGCGAGGCGCGTAAGATTGGATTCAGAATGTGAGAAATTTTTTTAACTGGATGGCCAAGATATTGAGGATAAAATGATGGACATCCTATTGATCCTGTCCATCATGTTCAAATTCTCTGGACGCTACAGCAGTCATCTTTTCGCGGATGAGGTCAAAGCCAAAACCTTGCCGCATCAGGTGATCGTAGAATTTTTTTGTCTCTTCGCGAGTTGTAGGTTTACCTTTTAGACGAAGGCGTTTGGCGATGGCCAGATCGATCAGCTCGTCTTCGGGAAGATTTTCAAACGCCTCGGTAATTGCCGCCTCGACAGTTTCCTTATCGAGCTTTTTCTGCGACATTGTTTGCTGCAGACGGCGTTTGCCTTGTGGTTTTTGACGGAGTTTTGAAACGGCCATGTCGCGGGCGTATTGGTCATCGTCGAGGTATTTATAGTCTTTTAGCTTGTCGATTACAGCTTCAACGATCTCGTCATTAGTCCACATTTTTTCGAGCAGCCGCTCACGCAGCTCACGCACCGAACGCGGTTTTGCAGCGAGCAGATTGACAGCACGCTTCATGGTTTTCTCACGCGAGCGTTCCGGGTCTTTGACGACGCGGTCGGCTTCGTCTATCTTCTTGTATCGCCTTCCCCACATATCTAACAGTGCATAATGCAAAATTCTTTTCACATTGTGCATTATGCATTGTGCATTCTAAAATTAGCGCGTGGACGGCATTCTCATCATAGACAAACCCGACGGTATAACCTCGCACGACGTAGTCTCGCGCGTCCGGCGCATTCTCAAAACAAAACGCGTCGGCCACACCGGCACACTCGACCCTTTTGCGACCGGAGTTGTCGTCGTGCTAGTAGGCCGAGCGACGCGGCTCGCACAGTTTTTAGACAAAGACGAAAAAGAATACGATGCCGACGTTAGGTTTGGGTTTGAGACCGACACGGGAGACCGGACGGGGACGCAGAAGGCAGCTGGCAGTAGGCAGAA
>JAYVOS010000411.1:0-3643 GCA_043757775.1 Chloracidobacterium sp.
TAGATCCGGCGGTGTAAAAATGCTGCATATCGATGTGATGGACGGTCATTTCGTCCCTAATATCACGATAGGATTGCCTGTGGTCAAATCGATCAGAAAGGCGACTGATCTTATTATCGACACGCATTTGATGATCTCCGAACCCGGACGTTACGCGGTTGAATTCGTCAAAGCGGGTGCAGATATGGTTTCAGTGCATATCGAGGCGGACGCTCATTTGCACAGGACATTGACGGCGATCCGCGAAGCCGGAGCGAAAGCCGGTGTCGCTATCAATCCGGCCACGCCGATCGAATTGCTTACGGAAGCTTTGCCCTACGCGGATTTCATCTTACTCATGTCGGTAAATCCGGGTTTCGGTGGACAGAGCTTTATACCGACAATGGTTGATAAATTGCGTCGCCTCAAGACAATGATAGTCGCCAGCGGCTTTCCCGTTAAGATCGAGATCGACGGGGGTATTGATACTAGCAACATTGGAGAGATAGTCGCGGCCGGTGCGGAGATGATAGTTGCGGGAAATGCAGTCTTTGGAAAAGATGATCCGGCAGCAGCAGTTAAAGATCTTATAGAAAAGGGAACTCACTGGGTTTAACAGCGGCGGCCCTGTTTGTAATTAATATGTTTTTAGATACCAAAAGATCAGTGCTTCTTGCAATTTTGTTCATCTCGGCTCTCGCAGGTTCAAGCTATGGCCAGGCGAAGCCTAACGATGGGACAGCTCAACAGCGTCTTGATGTAATGCGTGACAAGCTCGACCGTATGAGGCGTTCTCTCACCAGTTCGGCTGGTGTATTGAAAGAAGAGGGGAAAGACGATAAGACTAAAAAGGACGATAAAGACAAGTTAAATACCCCTCAAGGACGGCTGCTAGGCCTTGAGAAAGATGCCGGCAGGCTTGCAAGTGACGTAAATAATCTCCGCGGCAAAGTTGACCGCGGAGAGAAGTATGACCGCTCTGACGTGGACCAGATAGAGCAGACCGTTGCCGAACTCCAAGCCCGTGTCGATACCGCCCTTTTAGAAACGGCGGCGGCGAGGTCCAATCCTGATACAACCGTAGGTAAAGCCCGCGACGTTAAAAAGAAAAAGAAATTTCTCGGCATATTCGGCGGCGGCGGTAACGATGAATATGATGAGCTGATAGGCACAGTATCTCCCGGACGTGACAGGGAACTCTTTGTCGTCGCTACCCGTGAGATACGCAAACGCAATTATGACGTCGGCCGATTGCTGTTCCAAACGATCATCACTACATACCCAGATTCGCCTTACCTTCCGATGTCAAAGCTCGCCGTTGGTGATTCGTTCTTTGTCGAAGGCTCGACCAGTTCGCTCATCCAGGCGATCGCATCTTATCAGGATTGGCTCACTTTCTTTCCCACGCACCCTCTCGCAGACCGCGTCGTTTTAAAAATTGCCGAGGCCGAAATGCGTCAGATAGGTCTCCCTGATCGTGATGCTACGCACGCAAAGCGTGCAGAGACGCGTCTCAAAGCCTTAATGGATCGATACCCCAATTCGATTCTCAAACCTGCCGCTGAGGAGCGCCTGCGTCAGGTTCAGGATAATCTCGGCCTGCATAATCTCTACGTTGCTAATTATTACTACACCCTCGCGGTCGATCAGCGCAAAGGCGGCCTCAAAGGCTCGCAGTCGCGTTACCGCGAGATAATGGATAAATACCCTAACTTCTGCTTTATGGACGAGGCTCTCTACAAGATCGCCGTCACATATACTGTCGAAGAGGAGACCGATGAGGCGGCACGTTATTTCCAACGCATCGTCAGCGATTATCCAAACAGCGAATACCTAGCCAAATCGAAAGAGCAGCTTGAGTTGATCGGGGCGACCGTTCCGGCAACTAATCCTGAGCGTGCCAACGTCTTGCCGTGTGCCGAGCCCGGATTCTTTCAAAACTTTAAGAACCAGTTCTTTGGCATCTACCCGATGACTATCGACAAGAACGGCGTGTTGATGACCAACGACTTTGATAAAGAGAAATTTGAGCTGATCGATCAGATCATCGAAAACCAAGGCGACATCCTCGTTAACCAGATCCCGCAAGCACTTACCACCGTTATCAAAGATAACGCCCCGCAAGTCAAAAAGGTCGATCAGACACCGCCTGTAAAACAGCCGTAACTATCGTGTTATAACCGGGAACGGTAGTGACTGGGTTTCCATTCTTAAGGCTTCGTCAAACGGCGGGGCCTTTTTCTTTGGCGTAGGTGTTGGTTTGTGGTAAATTTAGCGTGTTTCTTCTTCACCCAAATGAATACACTTTACTACGGCGATAATCTGAATATCTTACGGCGTTATATTAAGGACGAGTCGGTTGATCTTGTTTATCTCGACCCGCCGTTTAATATCAACCGCAATTACAACGTGCTGTTCAAAGACGAGAGCGGACTCGAAGCCGACTCATGCTCCTAGCGATGTTGAGCAGGACTGCATTTACACTTTTACGTATCCTATGCTGTTGTACTCTCCTCCTATTATATAAATAAATTAATCCCGTGGTGCGGGCAGATCGAAAGGAGAAACTTTTATATGGGAGACAATACAAAGACAAAGGGCAGAACAAACTGGAAAATAAATTTAAAGGAAGCGTGTGAGAAACAGGGTATTGAAAACCCGTTCCAATTGTGGAAGAAGATTGGGGGCAGTAAGGCCACTACGGCGAAGATGTGGTTGGGTGAAACCACAATGATTAAGACGGAGACAATGAACCGTCTCCAGAGCATTGTGGGCATCACGCCCTTCGAGTATCTTACCAACCAGCCGGACTGAACCACGCGGCTTATCTTCGATCTTTTATCTCCTTCGCATCCCGAAACTAACACCATCTGACCGCAGATAGACACCATCTGACCCCGGATAGACACTATCTCACCGCGGATAGACACCATCTGGCGGCAGATAGACACCGTCTGGCGGCAGATAGACACCGTCTGGCGGCAGATAGACTCCATCTGACGGGAGATAGACACCATCTGACGGCGGATAGACACCATCTGACCGCAGATGAACACCGTCTGACCGCAGATAGACACCATCTGACCGCAGACTTACGGCCAACCCTCCGACCCCGCGTATGTGACGATCAATCCTTAGTTTATTCTCAAATCCGCAGACTAACAGAGAGGGCGTGTTCATTTCGGTGCTCACGCCCTCTCCGCGTCGAGATAACTTTCTCGAAACAAAGCCAAGACGCGATGCGTGTCGAGTTTAGACGAAAAGGCGAAGACTGGAGCCTCGCTGACGTATTCACCGCGTCCCCCGGCATTCACGACGTCGCTTCGATACCACCCGACGAACCCGAATCCCGCGATTATCGCGGCTCACTCATCAAAAAGAACGTCGAGGTCGGCAACACTTCACCAACCTACACAGTAGTTACCACGCCATAACCCGCATAAAAAAAGGCTGCTTCTCTCGAAGCAGCCTTTTTAATTTAATAGTTATTGTTCAGGTAACGGCGTCGGGGTCGGATTGGGTTCCTGGTCACGTTTCTTTAGTTTCGGCGGGCCGTCGGACGAAGAGCTTGGGTCGCCGCTCGTGCTGGTGCCGTCGTTTGAGTCAGGATTGTCAGGCTGACGTTTCTTGAGCGTCGGTCTCGAATCGTCACCATCCTGGCCTG
>JAYVOS010000412.1:0-3614 GCA_043757775.1 Chloracidobacterium sp.
CGCGACTATCTCAAGCAGGCGAATGATGCCACGGCGATCTTTCAACTTTGTCTTATCAAATGCAATCGAGATCGACCCAACACATGCCTGCGAAAGTATTATTGGTGCGGAAATCAACTCGCCGACGATCGCCGGATCAGAGAGAAAATCGAGCGAAGGCTCGTCATTTACAAGCAACGTAATCGATTCCCGCAGGTCAAAAACACGCATAAGGGCACTCGATCCTGCGCGTGTCTCTAGGCGGCGAAATTCAACAGCATCGAGGCCTGTCGCTGCGATAATGTCGAATTTATCAGTCTCGGTTTGTAGGATGCCGACGAATCCAAATATGACATCAAGCTCTTTTTTAAGAGTATCTAGGATCAGTCCGCAGTCTGTACGAATGCCACGAGAATCGGCTGTGACCAAACTGATACCGGTCAGAATGCTTAAATTGTAATTAGATATTTGTGACAAAATTGTAGGACTTATCCTCAATGTCTGATTATAAGCGGTAATAATTCTGACGACAATCTTGTAGGCTAAACGACCCATGCTAATTGGTTGCGATACAATAGACAAGTGGAAGAAAAAGTTGTGATTGTAGCTGCCGCAGATGCCCAGAAAATGCGGCTTGAGGATTTTTTACTTGACCGTTTTAGCGATCTGAGCAAGATGTATCTGCGCGATATAGTGAAAACCGAGCGGTGCGAGGTAAATGGGCGTTGGGAAAATCGCGGCTATCGTCTGCGTGAAAATGATCTAATCGAGGTGACGGTCGATCAGACCCGCGTGACGGCGATGAAGCCTGAAAATATTCCGCTTGTGATCGTTTACGAAGACTCCGACCTGATCGTTGTCAATAAGCCCGCAGGGATGCTTGTCCATCCATCGCATCGTGAAAATAATCAAACGATGCTGAATGCACTTGCGTATTACCTCAATAAGAAAGTTTTAACGCAAAGACGCAAAAACGCAAAGATCGCAAAGGAATTGGAGAATAATGATCGGGACTCAGCATTCCGCAATCCGCAATCCGCAATCATAAGACCTGGATTGCCGCATCGTCTTGATAAGCAAACATCGGGCTTGGTCGTCGTCGCAAAGACAGCTTACACGCATCGCCACCTTTCTAATGATTTTATGAAAAAGCGTGTCGAGAAGCGTTACTTGGCGTTAGTTGACGGCATCGTTGAAAAAGAAGAGGGAACTATTGAGGCCCCGATAGGGCGGTTTGCGGATCTAAAACAGTGGAGCGTTAAAGAGGACGGCAAGCATTCGGAGTCGCGATATTGGGTTCGCGAAAGGGGTGCGTCAACGACGCTGATCGAGATGGAACCGGTCACAGGTCGGACGAATCAACTGCGGATCCACTGCGAATTGATCGGCCATCCAATAGTCGGCGACATTCAGCGTGGCGGGCGGGAATATCATCGACTCTGTCTACACGCACATCGGCTGGCGTTTGCACATCCGGTGACACGCGAGGCGTTAGATTTTGAAACTGCGATAGATTTTAAGGCGGCTATTTCCTAGCCGCTTCTAACACGATATTAAAAAACGCATTGCCCGTGCCTTTTTTGAAGGCGATCTGCCAATTGTAGTTTTTGCCCGGCTCGAGTGTGTAACAACCCTCGCCGTAGCCGTCGCGGTAGACGCCGCTGGTGTAGAGCGTGTTTGACCAGATCTTGTAGCAATATTTACCGCCATCAGGATAGCTCCAGGTATTGGTCTGTTTCGTGATCGTGTCTTGTAGAACGAAATCACGCCGCGATGCAGGGCCGCCGATCTGCATAATAATGTGTTCCCATTTTTGGCCAGCAGGGATGTTTAATTCGTCGGTTACAGCGATCCTGCCGGTTGTGGGCATCGCTCTCGCACCATAAAGCTTTTGGATACCCTGAACGTCCAATGGACTGAGATTACCGTCGTTGTTCCAGCGCGGATTGCAGTAATTCATTACAGAATCCGGATCGTAGGCAGTCAGTAGCCAACCGCCACTGGCGTATCTTTCGGTTTTGCAGGTCGAATCGGAGCGGTCTTGTTCGTGCATCAGGCCAAGTGCGTGGCCAAATTCATGGACAGCGATAGAGGTTATGCAGTATGGTCTTCGGTTTGCGGCCTGACAACTCGGGGAAAAATTTTTGAATGTAAAATTAAGCTCCATGCCGTTCACGGATCCGTTCATGTATTTGCCGATGCCGGAATTGGAGCGGGTATCAGTTGCGAGAATACGGATGCCTTTGCTAGCCGGCGTGCAGGCGATCCAGCCGTAAAAATTGATGTTGGCGACGGCGGCCCAGGTATGTAAGATCTTGTCTTTGACGAGAGCTGTTTCAGTGGCATATCCGTTGGGATTTTCCCAGCAAACAGGAATGTAGGTGATGCCGTTGCTGTTTGCCGGCCATTGCCAGCCCGCACCGGAGATCACATTTTCTCGTATGTCGTTTTGTCCGTAGGAAAATGTGACAAATAGAAATGTGAGAAGGATCGCCGCAAGCCTTAGATTCATGATCCGCATATTTTGACTGCCCTTGGTTATTTTATACGACTGCAAATGGTAAAGCCCGACCGCACCCCGTGAGACCTTGTGCTAATTGATGCCGCGATATGTCTGCGGCGTTGTCGATAAATTTTTACTCTTCGACAGCTTTGCGTTCGTCCTCGTCAGAAAACTCATTGTGCAATTGCACCACAGCGGTCTTTTTCCGAAGCCTTATATTCAATATTTCGACAAAGACCGAAAACGCCATCGCGACGTAAACGTAGCCTTTCGGGATGTGAAATTCGAGTCCCTCGGCGATAAGCGTAAAGCCGATCATCAGCAAAAACGACAGGGCGAGCATCTTGATCGACGGGTGCCGCTGGACGAAAGCTCCTATCGAACCGGCAAACAACATCATCGCGATGATCGAAAACACGACCGCCGAGATCATGATCCAGACATTATCGACCATGCCGATCGCCGTAATGACGGAATCGAGCGAAAAGACGATATCGAGCAGCATTATCTGGATAATGACGCCTGCAAAACCGGCGTAAACTTTACGAGATGATTCGCTTTCGGAACCCTCAAGCGAACCGTGTATCTCGTGTGTGGCCTTGTAGATAAGGAACAGTCCGCCGGCAAGCAAGATGAGATCGCGGCCCGAAAAATGCTGGTTCCATATCGAGAACAGCGGTGCCGTTAATCCCATCACCCACGTCAGCGAAAACAGCAATATTACTCGCATTATGAGTGCGAGCGACAAGCCGATGAACCGTGCACGCGGCTGGTCTTTTTCGGGCAGTTTGCCCGAAAGTATAGACACAAAAATGACATTATCGATGCCGAGCACAAGCTCCAGCACACACAAAGTCACAAACGCTATCCAGATCTGCGGATCAGAGACCCATTCCATAATTATTCAGTTGATTTGCAGGGTTTAGTAGATGCCGAGTCAGCCGATACACGAGCATCTTCGTTCTGTTTTGCTCCGGGCAGTATGACATCAACAACGCATGACGAAGTTTTGCTGATCTTTGAGACCATAAGATAAGAAGTGCTCTTTGATGAATCTTCGGCACCCGCAACATTAAATCGAGCTATGAGTGCAACGGGAACTCCGCCTTTTGTTCGCCATTCGATCTTTTCG
>JAYVOS010000413.1:0-13559 GCA_043757775.1 Chloracidobacterium sp.
GGCCCATACCGCCAAAGACAAGGTCGAAATGGTCAGTCGTTCGATTGATAAAACGCATGGTCAAGTGCTCGATACTACTGAATTTGTTAACCGTAAGATCGTCGTACCCGCCCGCGAGATCGCCGCCGTAATGGCCGGCGTCAAACGCGGCCTCGAAGTGCTATTCGCACCTGCTCCAAAACAGATCGACCGTGCTTACGAAGACGAGGAAATGTTCATCGGCTAAACGCTTCAGGTTCCTGTTACTATTAACGAAAAGGCCGTTGGAGATACCAGCGGCCTTTTTCTTTGTTGAAAACCGTAACAAAAAACCGATGCGGTAACGGAAACATCAAATATGTTCGCGACAAAAATACCAAAAGATCCGTGGATGACTAGCCGTCGCTGGATATCCATGACTTAAGAGTACTTAAGTCATTTAAGTGTTCACGGCGTTCACAGTGTTCACGCGTTCACGCTTGAACATGAACATAAAAAAGGCATCGAGATCGGTCTCAATGCCTTTTTACTTATTGATACCGAAACTAATTAGTTATCTTTCGGTTTGTCGGTGGTTGCCGGGGCGTTTGGGGTGCGGTTTTGTTTACGCTGTTCAAATTGCTGCTTGCGTTCCTGCATGTGCTGCTTCATCTCGGTCTTGCGGGTTTCGAGCTGGGCTTTTTGCTCAGCGGTCAAAACGGCAAGCATTTGTTCGTGGATACCCTGGCCCTTGGTCTTTGCCTGAGCCTTGATAGCTGTCAGCCTTTCTTCTTGTGCCGCGGTGGCCAATCCACTGCGTTTTGCCATCATCAGTGTACGAAGCTCTTGGCGGATCTCAGCACTCGGCTTATTTGCCTGCATGATGCCCTGGATCTGTGTTTTCTGAGCGTCGGTCAGGTTTAGCCCGCGAAACATCTGTGCCATGCCGCCGCGATGTTTGTCGCCCGGTCCGCCCTGGCCTTGGCGCCGACCGGCAAAGCCCTCGCGTCCGCCAAATTGACGCTTGCCAAACTCGCGGCCCGCTCCCTTTTGGTGATCGCCCTTAAACTGTCTCTCGGCCTTTTGCGGAGTGGTGGTGGTGGTCGCTGCTTTGTCGTCCTGTGCAAAACCCGCGACCGAAAAAACGACCACGCCTGCACCAACTGTAAGAACTGAAATGAATTTACTTTTTAATGACCTATACATATATTTACCTCTCGTTATTATATCCAAGCCTATTGCTCGTTCACATCTTTGACGCCAGCAGGATGAAAAAGGTCGAAAGAATTTTTGTGCGGGCGTGTAAAGAAATGCAAAGAGTAAGGGATCATTGAAAACGGAAAACGGAAAATTAAGAACTGCTTACCGCTCACTTATGCCAACGGGCACTTGCCTAAACACTGGGTAAAATGCGAAATTTGAATATTATTGTGTGAGCAGCAATGTATGAGATTTTTGTCAGAAATTAATTCACCTGCGGATCTGAGGCAGCTGAGGGTCGAGGACCTGCAAGAGGTAGCGGACGAGGTTCGGCAGTTTATTATCGATACGTGTTCGCAGGTCGGCGGGCACACGGGTGCGAGTCTCGGTGCGGTCGAGCTGGCGGTGGCGATGCATTACGTTTTTGACACGCCAAACGACAAACTCGTGTGGGACGTCGGCCATCAGGCTTACGCCCACAAGATACTGACGGGCCGCCGCGACGAGCTTCGCACGATCAAGACCTACGGCGGATTGTCTGGGTTTCTTCGCCGTGACGAGTCTGAATACGACACGTTTGGCGCGGGGCATGCTTCGACATCTATCTCAGCGGCTCTGGGAATGGCGGTCGCACGCGATGTGAAACACGAAGATTTTCACGTATGCGCGATGATCGGCGATTCGTCTCTCGCCGGGGGTATGGCGATGGAGGCGATAAATCAGGCAGGGCATCTGAAATCGCGAATGATCGTCCTGCTCAATGACAATGGCATGTCGATCGCCCCGGCGGTCGGATCCTTGAGCGGCTATCTAAACCGCATCAAAGAAGCCCAAAGCTATCAGCACCTAAAAGAAGAGATCGGCGACGCTCTTGAGAGCGTTCCCGGCATCGGCGGTAAGCTGCGTGCGGCTGCAAAATCCGTCAAGGACGCCATTGCGGCGGCTGTATTACCCGGCGCTCTGGTCAATGAGCTTGGCTTCAAATACATCGGCTACGTCGATGGGCACAACGTCCCGGAGCTTGTAAAAGCCCTAGAAGCCGCCAAAAAAGTTGATGACGGCCCGGTCATCGTCCACGCCTTGACCACCAAAGGCAAAGGCTTTCCCAATCCCGAAAAAAATTACTACGCCTATCACGCGACCGGCCCTTTCGACCCGAAAACAGGACTGCCTTATAAATCGACCAAGACCGCACCGCCGTCTTACACATCGATACTCGGCTCGACGCTGTGCGAGCTAATGGAGAAAGACGACAAGATCGTCGCCCTCACGGCAGCGATGCCTGACGGGACAGGAATCGACAAAGTGCTCGAAAAATTCCCCGAGCGAGCGTTTGACGTCGGCATCGCCGAGCAGCACGCGGTCACGTTTTGTGCGGGCATGGCTTGCGAAGGTCTGAAACCAGTCGCGGCGATATATTCGACATTTTTGCAGCGTGCGTTCGATCAGGTGATACACGACGTTTGTCTGCAAAATCTCAACGTGACGTTTGCGATGGACCGTGCCGGCATCGTCGGAGCCGATGGCCCGACGCACCACGGGCTGCTCGACATTTCGTATCTTCGCGGCTACCCCAATATCGTGTTGATGGCCCCGAAAGACGAAGCCGAGATGCGCGACATGATCCTGACCGCCATCGAATATCCCGGCCCCGCAGGCATTCGTTATCCACGCGGCAATGGCTTTGGCGTCGATATAAGTGCCCCGCCAAAACAGATCGAGATCGGCAAGGCCGAGATATTGCAGGACGGCGGCGATATCGCCATATTTGCCTATGGCGATATGGTCGCACCGGCGGTCGAGGCGGCAAAGTTGCTCGAAAAAGACGGCATCGATTCGACTGTCATCAACGCCCGATTCGTCAAACCGCTCGACAGCGAGTTGCTCATCGCCCTTGCGCGCAGCATGAGGCTCATCGTGACCGTCGAAAACGGCTACCTATCGGGCGGATTCGGTTCCGCAATGCTCGAACTGCTTGAGGAAAATGGCCTGTCGGATAAGATAAAGGTCGTCCGCATGGGCGTGCCCGACCGTATCGTGACCCACGGCGACCCGAAACTACTCCTCGGCAAATACGGCCTCGACGCCGACGGTATCTATTCCAAAATCCAGGAAACGCTCGATATAATGGATGAAAAGCGTGTAGGGAAAAAACAAATTAAGATCGTACGATAAAGAACTATGAACAATACAGCAAGCACGGCAGAGAAAAAGAGTAATACACCGATACTTATTATCGGCGTGGTTTTAGTGGCGGCCCTTTTGGGTGGATGGTGGTATTTTAATACGACGAAAACGACGCCGACGGCTAACAACAGTGCTAAGTCGAATACGGCGAATACTACAAAACCGACGATCAATACGGCAAACGCCCCCATAGGAGCCAATCCGCCCAACCAGTCCGGCTCGCAGACGGCGAGCGTCACGCTTGAGGAATTTGCCGATTTTCAGTGTCCGCAGTGTGCCGCAACTCATCCGATAATGAACGAGATCAAATCGCTCTATGGCAGCCGCATAAGGTTTATCTACCGCGACTTTCCTTTAAATATCCCGGCCCACGACAAATCTTATGATGCCTCGGTCGGCGCCGAAGCAGCCGGTATGCAGGGCAAATTCTGGGATATGCAAAACATATTGTTTACGAACCAGAAAGCGTGGACAGCAGATCCGAATTATAAGGCTATCTGGAAAGATTATGCACAAAAGATCGGGCTCGACGTTGCAAAGTGGGAAAACGACATGATCGGCATCGCCGCCAAATCGCGTGTTGATGCCGATCTGGCACGCGGCAAAGGGCTAAATGTAAACTCGACGCCGACCCTCTATATCAATGGGATTGACGTACCGTTTCAACAGATGACGGTTGACGGGCTAAAGCAGCTGATCGACGCTGAGCTTGCTAAGAACGCTCAGAACAAACAGGCTGCGGCTCCGGCACCGGCCGCACCTGCAAATACCGGCAAAACAAACAAGTGACAACGCCCGTTACTCATATCAGCCCAATGCAACGGATCGCCAAGCTGCCTCTCGCGGCGGCGGTCGTTGCTTTGTTTGGACTCGCTGATGCGATCTACCTGACGGTGCATCATTACAATGCCGAACCGGTTCCCTGCGGTGCGGGTTTTGACTGCGGCATGGTTTTGAGCAGCTTTTATGCTGAGATTGGCGGCATTCCGCTCGGAGCTTTCGGCGCGGTTGCGTATTTTATCGCATTCTCGCTTGCTCTTTTGACAGCATTTGGCAGGCCTCATTTGTGGAAACTTTTCGGCATACAAACGATCCTTATGTCGGCGTTTTCAGCTTGGCTTATCTATGTCCAGTATTTTTATATACATGCGTGGTGCCAATATTGCTTGCTGTCAGCAGCTTCGACATTTACGCTTTATCTGATATACCTTTTTTCAACTTTCCTAAAACCAAAATCCATCCAATCATCTATTTGAATCCAATCTACTGTTAACAACGAAATCTATTCTGTTAGCCAAGGCCCCCTGACAAACGTCAGTAACTTGGCAAATGCCGTGCAAATAGGGTAGCTTTAGTAAATATTACTAATTGTAATGACTCAAGCCATCTTACAACGCATAGCTAACGGAGACAGTACCGCTGTTCAGGATTGCCTGAAGCAATACGGCGGACTCGTGTGGTCAATCGCACGAAAAATGCTTCGAAATTCTGAGGATGCGGAGGACGCTGTGCAAGAGATCTTTGTCGATATTTGGAAAAATTCGGATCGGTTTGATGAATCAAAGTCGTCCGAGACAACCTTTATCGCAATGATCGCCCGCAGACGCCTTATCGATAGGATCAGATACTCGACGCGTCGTATTTCGGCAGACTCGCTCGACGATGTCCTGCTCGAACCATTTACGCGGGCCGACAAAGATATGCAGACGAGTCTCGAGGCAAATCAGGCAGCCGAAGCAATGCGAACGCTACGTCCTGAGCAGCAGCAAGTTTTGCGGCTCTCGATCATTCAGGGCATGTCTCATCAGGAGATATCAGACGCAACCGGAATGCCGCTAGGTACAGTAAAGACCCACGCACGACGGGGAATACTTCACGTCAGGCAAAATATGGGACTGAGCGGATCATCAAATTCTTCAATGGAGGCGGCAATATGAATGAACAGCAAAATGACATATTCTTCGACCTCCTGACGAAAAAGGCTGTTTATGGCCTCGACGAGACAGAGCAACTACAGCTCGATGAGATAGATGAGGGCACTGCCGAACTCGAATTTAGCTCACTTGAACTAACAGCCGCCGCAATCAGCTTGGCAGGGTTCACTGATGATGAAATGATGCCCGCACATCTATATTCTAAGATACTTGCGAGTAGCGAGGAGCATCTCGCCGCCGATCCGATGGCTGCGACGGTCGCGTGGCCGCCTGCACAGGATCGTCCGGCAGTATATGAAACTGCGGATGAAGAAAGTCGTTCGACACCCTGGTTCAGTTGGTTTGGCTGGGCAGCCGCAGCCGCAGCTTGTATCGCGCTCGCTTTAAATATCTGGTTTACACGTACGCAGCCAGTTGAAATTGCTAAAAATCAGCCGCCGGTTAACACACCTAAAACACTTAGTACCGTCGAGTTGCGTGACCAACTGCTGACGGCGACCAAGGACGTGATTAAAGCGGCCTGGAGTGAGGGCAACGTCAAAGGATTGGCAAAGGTCGTTGGCGATGTCGTCTGGAGTGACGAAAAACAGACCGGATATATGACACTGAAAGGTCTGCCCGCTAATGATAAAGCTAAGGAAACATATCAGCTCTGGATATTCGACAAAACTCAAGATCCAAAAACACCCATCGACGGTGGCACGTTTGATGTAAATGCGGATGGAGAGGTTGTGATACCTATTACTGCAAAATTAAAGGCGTTGAAGCCGGAGATGTTCGCCATCACGGTCGAGAAACCCGGCGGTGTGGTTGTCTCACAACGCGGCAAGATCGCTGCAATTGCAAAGGTTGAAACCCAAACCAAGCCGACAGCGTAAAATAGTTCAAAGCACGACATTTGGTTAGAGGCTTTTCGATCGAAAGATCAGTCTCTGGCCTTTTTCCGTATTAAGTTAACCAAAGAGGAGTTTTTGAAATGCGTTATCTAAAATTATCCAGTTGTTTGCTCGTCGCCATATTTCTTATGTCGATGAGTGCATTTGCACAGGGCGGCGACAAGCTGCCGCCAGTGAATACACGAGAATTCACCCTGAAAAACGGCCTGCGGGTCGTCATGCACAGCGACAAATCGACGCCGATAGTCGCGGTCAATATTTTTTATCATGTCGGTTCCAAAAATGAAACGCCCGGTAAGACCGGTTTTGCTCACCTCTTTGAGCACATGATGTTTCAGGGTTCGAAAAACTATGTTTCCGACTATCTGGGAGCAATGGAAGATATGGGTGCAAATGTTAACGGCACAACCGATGAGGACCGCACCTGGTATTTTGAAGTTGCTCCCTCAAATTTTCTAGAGCGCACCCTCTATCTCGAAGCCGACCGCATGGGAAATCTGCTCGGTGCAATGTCGCAGGAAAAGCTGGACAATCAGCGTGATGTTGTAAAAAATGAGCGGCGGCAGTCGTATGACAATCAGCCGTACGGTACGATGTCGGAACGGATCGGCGAGATCATGTATCCCGTGGGGCATCCATATCATTGGTCGGTTATCGGCTCGATGGAGGATCTGTCGGCGGCGTCGATAACCGATGTCGAGGGGTTTTTCAGAAATTATTATGTGCCGAACAATGCGGTTTTAGTGATCGCCGGTGATTACAACGAAAAACAGGCGCGCGGCTGGATAGAAAAATATTTTGGCCTGATCGCTAAAGGTCCCGCCATCACACGGCCAACTCCTTCCCAGCCAAAATTAAATGGCGAAATCCGCAAGACTTATGAGGACACGGTACCGCTTCCGCGTGTGTCTTTGGTTTGGCATTCCGTACCGAGGTATGCTACTGACGCCGCCGCCCTCAATATGCTGAGCGCTATTTTGTCGCAAGGGCGTGGCTCCCGTCTGCAGAGCAATTTGGTTTACGGCAAGGAATTGGCTCAAAACATTTCGGCTTTTAATGGCACCAGTGAAGCGGCTGGATTATTTCAGATCACCGCAACTGCACGCCCCGGAAAATCGCTGGATGACAACGAAAAAGAAATAAATATCGAGATCGAACGGATCAAAAAAGATCCCCCGACCGCCGAAGAAATGTCACGGGCCTTGAATGGTATCGAAGCACGCGCGATTTTCGGCTTGCAGACCGTGTTAGGCAAGGGATCGGTATTAAGCTCAAATACATCATTTCGCGGCAAGCCCGATTTCTTTCAGTCTGACCTTGACCAGTATCGTAAGGTCACCGCGAGTGATATTTCGCGTGTCGCTAATACTTATTTGAACGCCAATCGTCTGATTATGAGTTACGTGCCGCGTAAAGGAGCTCCTCCGGCATTTAACCCAAATGCTAACAAAACGACGACGACTGGGTCGAAAAAAACTGACGGTGCCCTCATTGCTCAACAAAAAGCGAATTTACCCAAGGGCGGGCCTAATCCAAAGTTTGAGCTTCCGCCGATCGAGAAATCTAAGCTTTCGAATGGCCTGGATGTTTGGGTTGTCCGCCAAACCGAGTTGCCGATCGTCTCAATGAATCTCGTTATTAAATCGGGAGGCTCGCTCGATCAGGCCGACAAAGCGGGTGTTGCTTCGATGACGGCATCTATGATCAATTTGGGAACGAAAACTCGCTCCGCAATTGATATAGCCAATCAACTTCAGGCAATAGGAGCCACTGTAAACCCTGGCTCTGGCTGGGACTCGACCAACGTGTCGATGCAGACATTGACAAAAAATCTCGACACCGCTCTCAATATTTTCTCGGACGTCGTCGTAAATTCGTCGTTCTCGAACGCTGAGTTTGAGAAATTGCGAGGTCGGTCGCTCGTTGGGTTGCAGCAACGAAAGTCAAATCCCACGGCGGTCGCCGGCGTTGTTTATAACAAGGTACTTTACGGCAATCAACCATACGGACGGCAGCTTTCTGGTGACGAAAAGAGTGTCAAGGCGATGACCCGAGACGATATCACGTCGTTTTATGCATCGAGTTATGTGCCAAATAACGCCACGCTGATCGTAGTCGGCGATGTTGACAGCAAAATGTTGACATCCAAACTTGAAAAGGCTTTCGCAGGTTGGAAGGCGGGCGGGGCGGCAAATGTGAGCAAAGTGGGTGATGAGATGATGGCCAAACCGGGCATTTACCTCGTCGATAAACCCGGTGCAGCACAATCGTCGGTCTCGATCGGCCAGGTCGGAATTGACCGCACTAATCCGGATTATTACGCTTTTGAGGTGATGAATTCGATCCTCGGCGGCGGAGGCGGTGCCAGGTTATTTATGAATCTTCGTGAGGATAAGGGCTACACCTACGGTGCTTACAGCGGATTTACGCCGCGGCGAAGTGCTGGGCCTTTTTCCGCGTCCGCCGAGATCCAGACCGGTTCGACGAAAGAGTCGGTTGTTGAGTTTATGAAGGAACTCAACGGCATCCGAGGTGCGATCCCTGTAACCCAGGAGGAGCTTGAAAATAATAAGCAAAACTTGATCAGGGGTTTCCCGAGCGGATTTGAAACCGTCGGGGCGATCTCCGGTCAACTATCGAATCTGGTCGTATTCGGCCTGCCTGACAGCACATTTAACGAGTTCATCACTAAGGTCAATGCGGTAAATCTAAGCGATGTAAATCGCGTCGCTAATAAGTATCTCGACCCGTCTAAGATGGCGATCGTCATCGTCGGTGACCGAAAGGTGGTCGAACCGGGTTTGAAAGAACTCGGATTGACGATAACCATGTTAGATACTGATGGAAATCCGGTGACAAAATAACGGATCGACAGTACTATCATCACTAGTGAAAAGGCCGGAAGCCGCTTTCCGGCCTTTTTTTGTGGAAACTTCCAGAGCCGAAATTTTGTGATATAATTCAGCAAATTTAAGTATTTTTAGAATAATTTTTATTTCAGGAGAGTATTAATGTCAGCAGATTACAGTAAGATCCAAAGCTTGTTGGGCAGTGAGGCCGACTCGCTTTTGAATCACGTTTCGAAAACGATTCCCAAGGAAAATATCCAAGTCCCGAGCGGTGATTTTGTCGACCGTGTATGGACAAATTCGGATCGCACACCAAGCGTTTTGCGGAGTATCCAGACGCTGACTGATAATGGGCGTTTGCGCGGAACCGGATATCTGTCGATATTGCCTGTGGATCAGGGTATCGAGCATTCGGCGGGAGCGAGCTTTGCCCCTAATCCGATGTATTTTGACCCCGAAAATATCGTCAAACTCGCTGTCGAAGGCGGTTGTAACGCGGTTGCTTCGACGTACGGTGTTCTCGGTGCCGTCGCACGTAAATACGCACACAAGATACCGTTTATCGTTAAGATCAACCACAATGAGCTGTTGACCTATCCAAATCAGTTCGATCAGGTGATGTTCGGCACGGTCGAGCAGGCGAGCAATATGGGTGCGGTTGCCGTCGGTGCGACGATCTATTTTGGCTCCGACCAATCGACGCGGCAGATCACCGAGGTTGCTGAGGCGTTTGCCTACGCACACGAACTGGGTATGGCGACGATCCTGTGGTGCTATCTCCGCAATTCCAAATTCAAGACACCTGAGGGCGATATGCACACTGCCGCCGATCTCACCGGACAGGCAAACCACCTCGGCGTCACGATCCAAGCCGACATCATCAAACAGAAACTGCCCGAGCGTAACGGCGGCTATAATGCACTCAACATCGAGAGCAGCTACGGCAAGACCAATCCGAAGATCTACTCGGAACTTACGACAAATAACCCGATCGACCTTGTTCGCTATCAGGTAGCAAATTGCTATATGGGACGCGTCGGACTCATTAATTCCGGAGGCGAATCCAAAGGCGAGAGCGATCTGGCAGATGCAGTCCGCACCGCCGTCATCAATAAACGCGGCGGAGGCACAGGCCTCATCTCAGGCCGGAAGGCGTTTCAACGCCCGATGGCCGAAGGCGTCCAATTGCTCAACGCAATTCAGGATGTTTATCTATCGAAAGACATAACGGTCGCGTAAGACTAATGTATTCAACGAAAAGGCTGCCTGATAACTTAGATTATCAGACAGCCTTTTTCGGTAATGTTCATGTTCAAGGGTGAACACGTTTTAAGATCGCACCTTATTTTCAAATAAACCTACCTCGGCTGATCTGATAAGCTCCTGTCAGAAAAGGATTTGTTGTCCGTTCGCGTCCGACGGTGGTCTCTCTCCCGTGGCCGGAATAAACAATGAAATCATCGCCTAAGCTCATAATATTGTTAGTGATCGACTCAATAAGCTGCTCGTGATCGCCGCCGGGCAGATCACTGCGGCCGACCGAGCCCTCGAACAGACAATCGCCGACAAACACCTTTTTCTCTGTTTCCTCGGCCAGCACAACGTGCCCGCGTGTGTGACCGGGACAGTGCCGAACCGAGAATTTCAGCTCTCCAACTTCGTAAACTTCCCCGTGTTCCCAGTTTCGCGAAAGTTTAGGAGGCGGCTCGTACTCAAATCCCAACGCCCTCATCTGCTCTGCCGGAATGCCCATAAACAGTGGCTGCTGCGGCAGACCGTAATACAAGTCTTCGTCGTCTTTGTGCAGGATTATCTCCGCATCAGGAAACGCTCTTGCAAGATCGGTCGTCCCGCCGACGTGGTCGAGATGCCCGTGCGTCAGCGTGATCGCCTGGAGATCGAGTTCGTTTTCATTGATAAACGCTATCAGTTCCTGCGAACCTTCGCCCGGATCGATGCAGATAGCCTTACGCGTGGCTTCGCACGCGACAACGCGCGTGTTTTGTTGAAATGGAGTTAGAGGGAATTTCTCAATTATCATTGGTCAATTCAGTTAGATATTTATCAATCTCAAAATTATCAGAACGTCTTTCATTCAGCACAAAATGAATAGCGTCGCGATATGTATTTGCATCCGGCTTGCCGGTAAAACAAGGTGTTTCGATCTCGTCCAGGCTCAGATATGTAACAAGGCAACTGAGCAGCATCCAGAGCAGTATCTCTTCTCCCGTGCCGAGCGGATTGTGTTTGATGATGCTCTCACGATCCTCAAAAATATCGTTGCAGATGCGGGTGAATTCAAGTTCGCTGATGATAGTCATACGTCTTCTTCGTACATAAGATAGTGCGAAGCGGCCATGCCTACCCTTTCGTAAACCCTTTGGGCACGTGAGTTGTCATTTTCAACATAGAGCCGGAAGCCGCAAACATTCCCTTTTTTTGCTGCCTGCTTCTTTACAAAATCATAAAGCTGGCCATATATCTTTTGACCTCGAGCCTCAGGCACGATATAGACACTCTGTATCCACCAAAACCATGCGTTCCGCCAATCGCTCCATTCGTATGTAACCATTAAGCCACCAATTATCGAACCCGCCGTTTCGGCTACGACATAAAAGCCTTTCTTTTCGTCGCCGAAAACTGCCTCGACACCGCGTTGTAAAGTGTCAGGATCGAGGTGCTTGCCCTCGGTCTCAAGTGCCATCGCTTGGTTAAATTCTACCAGCGAAGCTATATCATCTGCTCTCGCGATCCTGATATTCATACTCGTTTCCTTGACGAAAGCCCCGCTGTCCTCTAGCCTAATATGTTTTGCCAACGGGCGAATTTTGATTATATGAAACTTCGGATACTTTATCACGGCAACTGTTTCGACGGCGTCTCGTCGGCGGCCATATTTACCAAGTTTTACCAGGCGAAGATCGCTCCCGGTGCTGATGTTTTTTACACGCCGACGATGCACCGTGCCGGTAATGCGTTTGACCGCGAGCAGTTTGACGGTGACGACAACGCCATCGTAGATTTCAAATATTGCCCCGACGAACGCCTGACTTGGTGGTTTGACCATCACCAATCGGCATTCCTCACGCCATCCGACGAGCAGCATTTTCTGGCCGACACTTCGGGTAAAAAATTTCTCGATACGACCAGTAAATCCTGTGCCGAATTCATCGCTCGTATTGCCAAAGAAAAGTTCGGATTCGAAGATGAGTCACTCGCCGAGCTGATCCACTGGGCACATATTATCGACGGTGCTTTGTACGAATCGCCGGCTCAGTGTGTCGAGCTTCGCTCGCCTGCGTTAAAGCTGATGCAGGTCATCGAGGGTGAAAAAGACCCTGTGTTTATTGAGAAACTTATTCGATCACTCACAGCCAGAACTCTCGACCAGATCGTCGATAGCAATGAGATACAGGCAAAACTGGAGCCTATTCTCGAACGCCACTGGAGTACCGTCAACCTGATAAAAGAACGTGCACAATACGATCGCGGAGTGGTCACTTTTGACCTAACAGGGACCGATATCGAGGGCTACAACAAATTTATCCCTTACTATTTCTATCCCGAAACGACGTATGTAGTGTCTTTGAGCCAGAGCTCTTTCCGTACAAAGATCTCAGTCGGCTCAAACCCCTGGGCACCGCGTCCACGCACGCATAACATCGCCGAGATCTGCGAACGCTACGGCGGCGGCGGCCACGCCGTGGTCGGAGCCGTTTCGCTCAAACCTGAGGACCTCGAACTTGGAAAGCAATATATGCAAGAGATCATCGAGCAATTGCAGTTTGCGGAATAAAAAAAGGGTGACGCTAGTGCACCGCTTTCTTATTTTGCGATCGGTGAATAAAACTACAACGGCGAGAACGTCTATATCTCAAAAAATTTGCGGCGAGAGCGTGGATAATAGCTGAGAATATTTCTTGCGGTGCAAAGTTACGTGTGCGACACGTCAATTGCTGTCAATAATAGAGTTATGGCGGAGAGGCTGGTCAAATCGTAGTTTGTGGCCATCAGTAACGCTCAAAATGGCGCTTTGTCACGCCAAAATGGCGGTTTGTAACTCGGAAAATGCCACTTGTAATTTTTGGCTTTCGAAGCATTTTTGAGACCGACTCTTCCCGAAGATCCAAGCTCTCGCCGTTAATATCCTATCTTCCAAGTCAGCGTTCTAATTTTCCTCTTTGCTAATATTTTTCGTCCGCAAAACTACGCATAATACATCAAAGTGTGCAAAATACAACAAATCACGCAAAGTAGGCTTTTTTGAGCATAATACGTCAAAGTGAGAAAAGTGGGGTTTCAATTTATTCAAACTCGTGCCAGTATCGAAAACATGGACGGAAGATATTTGCCACAGAGACCACAGAGGAAGGTGAGCGGGACATCTGTTTCGATGCAGCCATCAAAAGACAGGAGCGATTATTAAAAAGGGGTTCTAGAATCGCATCTCTAAAGACGGTTTCGGTGTCAAGGCAAAGTTGTAGTGTGCCGCGGATAGTTGGCGGTTGGAGGTAATGATTTTGATCGGCAAGACA
>JAYVOS010000414.1:0-13548 GCA_043757775.1 Chloracidobacterium sp.
AAACGGAAAGAATGATTTCCGCGGAGCCACGAAACTGTATCCTGAATGTTGCGGGTTCTAACCAAACGTCCCTGATATCTAAATGGTGCGGCACCATTCAATGGACCCGGGTTTGTAATGAGCGGAACTGTGTAATATTCAGCGGCCGGGGCATCAGTTCTAAAAAATTGCGGAGCACTGTAAAGCTGACCGATGCGAAACTCATTACTAAGTGTCGCTGTCGGGCTATAGCGCCACCCGCCTGAATACGTTACATTTCGAGCAGGCTGCAAAACCAACGGGGTTACCGTCGTGCCGCCGAGATCGGCTCGGAGATTCTTTTCAAAGTTGTAATCGATAACACCGTTGATGTTGTTCTTCGCATTAAGATCGTAATCAATACGCGAGGTGTATGACATACGGTTCTGGAACTGCTGTTGATTAAACCGGTATCCGGTCGTGTTCAAACCGTCACCTGCTTCAGTCGAGTTTCCGATAGGCATATTTGCCAGAAACTGGGCCGAGATCGCAGCGTTAATAGCAGTCGGCGGAGCAACTGCACTCGTTCCTGGGGTAAAACATCCGGCGCAAAAGATACTTGCAGTGTATGTCGTTCCACCCGAAAGGTATTTGAATTGACCGGCTCTTGCACTAGCAGTGAGAACGGTGGTCAATTTGTTTGAATAAACAATGTCCTTGAGTTTTTCGGCATAGGCGAAAAAGAACACCTTGTTTTTCCAGATCGGGCCTGCAACCTTACCACCGTACTGATTACGGTTACGGTAAGGACGGGGCGATTTGAGGTCGCCTACATTTTTCAGACCTGAGAGCACTAGCGCATCGGTAGAGACAAATCGACCATTGGCATTGTTAAACCAACTGTTGGCTCCTATAGCCGAATTACGGTTGTATTCCCAACCTGCACCGTGAAACTGGTTACTGCCGCGCGGTGTTACAAAGGACACCTGAGCCGAACCAAATCCCGAATCGACGGATGATTGTGATGAAAGCGAAAATTCCTCGACGTTATCGACGCTGACGCGGGATGACGAGAAATCGGTCGCATTCGACCGAATAAAGTTATCGTTGATGTTTACGCCGTCACGGGTAATATTCGTTGACGATGTACGTCCGCCGTTGATCGACGTACCCTGATTTGGGTTCGATCCCGAACCGGCCTGTGTCAGGATCAGCGTTAGCGGATTTCTGTTCGCCAAGGGCAATTCCGTGATCTGTCTGTTACTGATAGTCGAAGTAAGATCGCTGGTCGACGAATTAATGATATCTGCACCGCCTGTTACGGTCACATTTTCACTAACTTCACCGACAGGCAACTGGACTGTCAAGGAATACTGTTGATTGGCTTCGATTTTTACGGTCGTTGTGGATGTCTTAAATCCTTTCGACGTTGTCTTAACGGTATAGCTTCCGTAATCCAAGGGTTGGATCGTAAAACTTCCCTCGCTATTTGTAGTGACAGTGCGTTCTTGTCCGGTTTTCGAGTCCGTTAGGACAACGACTGCTCCCGGAATTACGGCTCCGTCAGTTCCCTCAACAGTGACAACCAAGCGTCCTGTTGTTAATTGGGCAAAGACAAACATGGCCGATAAAGCCATGATTCCCAATGCCAACATGATTTTTTTCATTATTCTTCCTCCAAAAAAAGATAAAACTTAAAGTTTTGTGCTTTGACAGGATATTTAACTGCAAAAATTGTGCCAATTTAACAGGATTTTAAGCAGACTAAACAAAAGTCCGTATTTTGGTCGGAGAAATTTGCGATAAAGCCCACGAAATATAGTGATTTACAGATGTAACTCCACTAATAATCTTTTATCGTCAGCCACAAGAAGTAAGTATAAAATTGGAAAGCATATCTTTTTGTAAAGATTTATGGACAAAATCCAAAAATTCATATCAATTTAAGGCCGTGAGCGGATATTGTAGCTCTTGATCTTTGAGTTAAGTGTAGTGGCGTTCAGCCCAAGCAAGCGGGCGGCACGAGATTGATGGCCGCCGGTTTGGTCTAGGGCGCGGCGGATGAGGTCGATCTCGTAGTTTTTTATTTCGTCGTAAAAGCTGACACCATGGGATAAATCTACGTCATTTGATTTGCCTGATGTTGCCGATAGCCTCTCTTGAGCACTCTCTGGGTCACGGACCTCGGGACGCAGGCATTCGACCGTCACCTCATCTGTCGGGGCAATGACGATGGCCCGCTCGATGATATTTTCAAGCTCGCGGACATTGCCGGGATAGTTGTAATTTTCGAGCAGCGAGAGGACCTCGGGCGACAAATTTTCCGAAACGTCGCGGCCGTTTTCTTCGGAATATTTTCGTATAAAATGCTGGGCGAGCGGCAAAACGTCGTCACGTCTTTCACGCAGAGCGGGTAATTCGAGCGGAACGACCGAGAGGCGAAAATACAGGTCTTCGCGAAATTGGCCGTTCTTGACCGCCTCTTTCAGATCGACGTTTGTCGCCGCGATAATGCGGACATCGACCTTGGTCGGAGCCGTCTCGCCTATGGGCGTAAACTCTCGTTCCTGAATAACACGCAGCAGTCTAACTTGAGTCTCGGGCCTCAAATCGCCTATCTCATCGAGAAAGATCGACCCCGTATCAGCAACCTCGAACAGCCCTTTTTTGGCAGCGACGGCTCCGGTAAATGCTCCTTTTGTGTGTCCAAAAAGCTCCGATTCCAGCAGCTCAGACGGAATGTTAGAGCAATTTACGACGACAAAAGGATTGCTTGAACGTGGACTTGCCTCGTGTATCGCCTTAGCAACAAGCTCTTTTCCGGTTCCGCTTTCGCCCGTGATCAGTACTGTCGAACGAGCAGGTGCAACACGATCTACCAGGCGAAAAACATTTTCCATTGCCTCGGACCTGCCGATAAAACCTTCGCGTTTTACGGACATGACCATCGCGTGTCGCAGCACTTGACGCTCTTCTTCTTTGCGGCGTTTTTTAATTCCTTTGGCAACGAGAGCAAGGATCTGCTCATTTTGAAACGGTTTGCGGATAACGCCTGCGGCTCCTTTTTCCCAAGCTGAGATTGCCGTGTCAAACGTCGCATAAGCCGTGACCATCAATACGACGGCTTCGGCGTCGAGCTTCATTAGCTCTTCGAGTGCAGTCAAGCCGCCGATGCCCGGCATCGAAACGTCCATCAGCACGACATCAAACGACCTTTGCGAATAGAGTTCGATCGCCTCTTCGCCCGTGCGGGCAAGTTCGACCTTGTAACCGGCGCCGGCGAGGATCGTGCCCAGCACGTCACGCATGATTTCTTCGTCGTCGCAGATGAGGATCGAACCTTTTTTACCCATAACGTCTGAATATAGCAAATTTCATCGGATTTTTTAACGCAAAGGAGCCAAGACGCAAAGATTTTTGTACCATTTTGGTTCCCTTTCCGGCTTTGCACTTTTGCGGCTTTGCGTTAAATTTCTTCAAATAGAACAAACCTTTTAACTCGTTTTCGCGTAATATTTAACTATGGCAATGTCAAAAACAGGCAAAATATTTTTACTTATCGGCGTGATACTTGTCGCCTTACTTATCGTCGCCGTGATCGGTATCGGATTTGCGGCACGGAATATGGGTAAACCGAGCGTCGCCGATAACAGTGTGTTGATCCTCAACATCTCAGGAGATCTGCCGGATTACGTCGCGGAGGAGCCGCTTACAAAGGCTTTCGGCATCAAACAGGCGCAATCATTTACAAGTCTGCTCACACAGCTACGCAAAGCCAAGATCGATAATCGCATTGGTGCCGTGATGCTTGACATTAATTTTCCTGGCATTGGTTGGGGCAAGGCCGACGAATTTCGTGACGCCGTTGCTGAATTCAAAACGTCAGGCAAGCCCGTTTACGCCTATATGGAGATCGGCACTAACCGCGAATATTACCTCGCGACCGCCGCCGACAAGATCTTTCTGCCGCCGTCAGGAGACATCTACATCAATGGTTTCGCAGCCGAAGCGATGTTTTACAAGGGCTCGCTCGACAAGCTCGGCATCGAAGCCGACGTCATCCAGATCGGCCCTAAATATAAAAACGCACCTGATCAATACACAAAAAAAGAGATGGGTGACGGCCAGCGTGAAGTCATCAACGCCCTGCTCGACGAGTATTTCAGCCGCTTTACAAATGCCATTGCGACATCGAGAAAGAAACCCGTCGAAGACGTAAAAGCACTCGTCGATAACGCTCCATACAATGCGGTCAAAGCAAAAGAGCTCGGCCTGATCGATGAAGCTTTCTATCCCGAACAGGTTGATGCCGATCTCAAAGCCAAACTCGGTTACGCCACCGACGCAAAGCTCCGCAAGATAAGCGGCGGCGATTATCGTGAGATACCCTCCGATAGCCTCGGCCTAAACAACGGCGAAAAGATCGCGGTCATTTATGCGTCGGGAGCAATAAATATCGGACGTTCGAGCAACGGCCCACTCAATGGCGAGATGGTTGGATCGGACACGATGGTCAACGCGATCAACGATGCTGCTGATGATAAATCGATCAGGGCGATCGTGCTCCGCGTGGATTCGCCCGGCGGTTCTGCACTCGCGTCCGACCTAATGTGGCACGCCATCGAAAACGCAAAAGCTAAAAAGCCCTTCGTCGTTTCAATGTCAGATGTCGCGGCTTCGGGTGGGTATTACATCGCCTGCAACGCCAACAAGATCGTCGCCGAACCCTCGACCATCACCGGTTCGATCGGTATGTTTATGGGCAAACCCGTGGTCAAAGGTTTCTACGATTGGCTCGGCGTCAGCAATGAATATGTGATGCGCGGCAAAAATGCCGGTATCTTTCGCGAAACCGAAAAATTCACCGACGGCGAGCGTGCAAAAATGACCGAACAGGCTAACGGCGTCTATTACGATAACTTTGTTCCAAAGGTCGCTGCTGGTCGTAAAAAGACCAACGAAGAGGTAAACACTCTCGGCCAGGGACGCGTTTGGACCGGCACGCAGGCAAAATCGAACGGCCTGATCGACGAATTTGGCGGGCTCGAAAAAGCGATCAGCATTGCCAAAGAACTTGCTACTCTGCCCGCTGACAAAGATGTCAAACGCATAGTCTTTCCGGCTCCGCGTCCATATTTTGAAACACTCTTTGGCGTTGGCGATGACAACTCGACCGAAACAAAGGCTCAACAGGCACAGGCCGCGGTGCTCGAATCGATGCCGGCGGATGTTCGCCGAGCGTTTCGTTACGCAGCTCTTTTCGATCAGATGCAGCGTGGACAGGCGATGCTAATGATGCCATTCGAACTCGATATCAAATAGCGTTGACATTTGCGGCGGCCGCGAATAAAATTTTTTATCAATTAACTCAAGGGGGCACGTGGAATTTTAAGCTAAATTTCAATTGCCCTTTTTTCCTTAAAACTGGAGGGTAAATGTTGCGAATAATACTTGGCGTGATCGTCGGATTTATTATTTGGTCGATTGTTTGGGTCGGCGGCGGGCAGGCGCTTGCGTCGCTTTGGACTGATTTTGGAAACCATTCGCGAGAAGCCGAAAAAGCTGTTACAAATGGAACAGCTCTTGAACCAAACGCGATTTTTGCAGTGGTCAATCTGCTCCGCAGCTTTCTAACATCAATGATCGCAGGCTATATGACGACTCTCGTCGCGGGTGAATTCAAACGCTCGACAATGGTGCTCGGCATGATACTCCTAGCCGTCGGCGTCGCTGTCGAGTATATGTTTTGGAATGTCGCCCCCGCGTGGTATCACATCTTGTTTGTAATATTTTTGATCCCGATGACCATTCTCGGCGGCAGGCTGCGTCGGTCAAATTAGCGGCTTGATCGCGAGCGGCAGCGGCAGCCAAGGCTGCTGACGAGCGTAGGTCTTCGTATTCAGATCGTCAACCAGAACCTCCTTTTCGGTCAACAAATGTCCGGGCGGGAGGTCTTTTTCATTTTCGTAACAGGCGTGCGTGATGCAGGCGAGCGGCTTGGCAGTGTGGTGAACGAGACATCCGGTTCCTTTTTCAAATAGCGGACAAGCATAGGTTTGGGCAAATGTATCGCCCTCTGAGTTTAGCGAATATTTCTCGACCGTTTCGTTAATACGATCGTGGATCACGGATTGATGTTCAGCAGAAAATGTTTCCAGCGTCTGCCTGATCGCCACGGCTTCGAGACGGGAAATATGGACATTTACAAAATGCGCGTCGAGACAGCACGCGCCTTGTGTCTCGCAGGTTAGACAGCTTTTGGCTTTGCGTTCGAACGACTCGGCTATATCAGATCTGAAGTTATCTTTCAGCGATTTTAACCTTTCAAGTGCCTTTGTCTCGCTCAACAGTTTCATTACTTGCACGTCTGTCGTGATACAATTCAACAAATTAGATTTTACGTTATCGAGGAGAATTATGCTGAAAGAGGGCGACAAAGCACCTGATTTTGAATCAAAAGACCAAAACGGCAACATCGTAAAGCTCGCAGATTTTGCCGGCAAGCGCGTCGTGCTATATTTTTATCCGAAAGATGACACGCCCGGATGTACGAAAGAGGCTTGCTCATTTCGCGACGCTGACGATGTCTATAATTCAAAAGGCATCAAGGTTCTCGGCGTTTCGACCGACAATGAAAAATCGCATCTGAAATTCATCTCGAAATTCCAGCTGCCGTTTGACCTGCTTGCCGACACCGAAAAGCAGATCGTCGAGGCGTACGGCGTGTGGGGCGAAAAGAGCATGTACGGCAAAAAATACATGGGCACATTTCGCAAGACTTTCCTGATCGACGGCGATGGCAAGATCGTCAAGATATTTGATAAGGTGGACGTCGCGGCACACGCCGACGAGGTTCTCGCAGCTTTCGGAGAGAAATAATTCTATGAAAAGAATTGTGCCTTACATGCTATTTGCCGTTTGTTTGATCGCAGCTTTGGCGTGTCAAAAGACCCAGGTTGCCGAATACAAAAAACTTCAAAACGACGGTGAGGTTCCTCGCGTCAGCGCCGACGATGCTAAAAAGGATGTTGACGCCGGTAATGCTGTCGTCGTGGACAGCCGGGCCGAGACCGCATTCAAGCAGGAGCACATCGCCGGAGCGATCAATTTCCCGTTCGGGTTTAAGGATGATTTTTCAAGCCTGCCAAAAGGAAAGAAAATACTCGTCTATTGTGACTGACCGAGCGAACACACGAGTGCCGGTCTGGCATTCCAAATGAATCAGAAAGGTATTGCAAACACATACGCCATCGTAGGCGGAACAAGAGCCTGGAAAGCTCTAAATTATCCGATGGAAAAGAGCGAATAGACTTTGGTGCCTAATGTCGTATTCGACCATTTCCGACATATCCTGGGAGTATTATGAAAGTTTTTATCTCATTTTGCCTTTTGATCGCAGGCTGCATGGCGGCCTATGGACAAAAGACGGAATACAAGAAATTTGATAGCGACGCAGATGTGCCGCGTATCAGCGTAGAGGATGCGAAAAAAGATTACGACGAGAAAAATGTTGTGATCGTCGATGCTCGCGCGGCCGAGATCTACAAACAAGAGCACATTATGGGTGCGATCAATATCCCGCTTGGCTCACTCGCTTCGGAATTCGACAAACTGCCGAAAAATAAAAAGATCATCGTCTATTGTTCCTGACCATCTGAACACACGAGTGCCAGTTTGGCATTCCAAATGAATCAAAAAGGTATCCAAAACGTATTTGCCCTAAAAGGCGGCACTCAGGGTTGGAAATCCGCAGGTTACCCGATGGGAAAAAGCGATTAAGGTGAATTTATTTTAGTAGTTCGTCGCAGATACGTCCTGCCGTTTTACCATCCCACATCGGCGGAATTTTTGTCTCAGAAATATCAGATCTGGAATCAATGATTCCGAAAGCAGCTTGTCTGATCTTTTCGGGATCTGTACCAACTAGGATGTTGGTTCCCATTTCGATCGTGATCGGGCGTTCTGTATTGAGCCGTAGCGTTAGACACGGAATCCCAAGCACGGTCGTTTCCTCTTGCAGCCCCCCCGAATCCGTCAAAACCATTTTTGCACCGCTGTAGAGCCTCATAAAATCAAGATAACCGAGCGGGTCGATGACCCTGATACCGGACCCAGCGATCTGCTCGCCAAAGCCAAATTCGTCGATCTTTACGCGCGTTCGCGGATGAACCGAGAAGATGATCGGAAGTTTTTCTGATACGGATTTGAGGGCATCGAGTATCCCTGATAGTGTATCTTTGTCATCGACATTAGATGGTCGATGCAGCGTCATCACCGCGTATTCATTGGCGTTTATGCCAAGATCCTCACGAACGCTCGAGTTTTCAGCGATCTTGAGATGATCCATCAGTGAGTCGATCATCACATTACCCGTAAAACGAATTCGCTCCGCGGGAATGCCTTCTTGCGCAAGATTTGCATCGGAGTCCTGCGATGTTGTAAACAGCAGATCCGAGATCGAATCGGTCAATATGCGGTTGATCTCCTCCGGCATCGTACGGTCGCGAGAGCGGAGCCCCGCCTCGACATGCGCGACCTTAACACCAAGCTTTGCACAGACCAGAGCACATGCGATCGTCGAATTTACATCACCGACGACCAGCACCCAATCCGGCTTTTCACGCAGCACGACCGGCTCAAATTCGGTCATTATCTTCGCCGTCTGCACGGCATGCGAGCCCGAACCAACGCCCAGATGCACCTCAGGTTTCGGCATCCCGAGATCATCAAAAAACGAATCCGACATCGCCGCATCGTAGTGCTGCCCGGTATGCACGATCAACGGCAAAAACTCACCAGGCCGCCGCTTCATCTCAGCATAGATAGGTGCGACCTTCATAAAATTAGGCCGCGCACCAGCGATCAGTAAGACTTTTGAGATTTGCTCTTTCAAATTTAAAATCTATAAACGCACGATCTTAGCATTGCAATTGCTGCGTATCTCAGGCGTCAATGCATTTCGCGTATCGACAACGAGCGACGCGAGTTTGCAAACGTGTGCATAATCCATCGGCGAATGTTCCGTGCAGATAATAACGCAGTCAGCGTCGCAGATCAGGTCGTCGGTCAGCTCTTTGTTGTAAAGCGGCTCAGCGTCGCCGATCGTGTAGGCGTGGTCAAATGTGACGACCGGCACGAACGGATCGTGATAATAAACGTCGGCTCCGTCAGCCCGCAACAAGTCGATTATCGATAGAGCGGGCGATTCGCGCATATCGTCGATGTCTTTTTTGTACGCGACACCGAGGATGAGAATCTTCGAACCGTTGACAGCTTTTTTAGCATCGTTGAGAGCATTGGTCGCAAGCTCGACGACGTAATTCGGCATTGTCGAATTGACCTGCTCGGCCAACGAGATGAACTGCGAATCAAACCCGTGCTGGCGTGCTTTCCACGACAGATAATGCGGATCGAGCGGTATACAATGACCGCCTATTCCCGGTCCGGGATAAAACGGCATAAAGCCAAAAGGCTTGGTCGCGGCAGCCTTAACTACCTCCCAAGTATCGATGCCGAGGGCGTTGCAGAGCTTAGCCATCTCGTTTGCCATACCAATATTGATGGCACGAAAAGTGTTTTCCCACAGCTTTGCAGCCTCGGCCACACGGGCCGACGACACACGGTGAACATCGTTTACTATCTGCCCGTATAGCATCGCCGAAACATCGGTCGAGTCGTCCGACACGCCTCCGACAACTTTAGGAATGTTGTGCGTTTGGAACTGCGGATTGCCCGGATCGACGCGCTCTGGCGAAAACGCTATCAGGAAATCCTCATCGAGTTTGAATCCTTTCTCCTCAAACATCGGCAGCAAAACCTCGTCTGTCGTGCCCGGATATGTCGTCGATTCGAGAATGATTAGCTGCCCGCGACGCATGTATTTCTGTATCTCGCCGCCGGCTGTCAGGATATAAGACATATCCGGATCTTTCGTTTTTCGTAAGGGGGTCGGGACGCAGATGATGATAACGTCGCAATCGTTGAGCTTGCTAAAATCGGTCGTCGCGGTCAGTTTTCCACTATCTACGCACTTTTTTAGATTCTCACCTGTGACATCAACAATGTAAGAGCGTCCGGCGTTGATCTCGCTGGTTTTATGGTCATCGACCTCAAAACCGATAGACTCATAGCCCTTGAGGCAAAATTCGACAATAAGCGGTAAGCCGACGTAACCGAGCCCGATAACGCCTATGCGCGCCTCTCCCGAAGAAATAAGTTGTTGTAATTCGTCTTTGATCATTATATATCAGGTCTAAAATTGCGGAGTTAAAAGAAGTTTTGGGCTAAAAATGCCCTACTATTAAACTATGTTAAGCCGAGGCGGTTAGTCAAGATTGTATTTATCTATGCTAAACTGTTGCCGCTCAGTTGGTTCCTGAGTCCCCCTTTTTTTAATTTAATTTTAGGTCAGTTTCTACCCGTGTTATATGAGTCCAGAGATCACATCGAGTAATCCGGTGGTCAAAGCCATTCTCGAAGGAACAGCACCTCGTCCCGCTCAGATGGCTGCGTCGCGCGGCCTGTTGCCTCTACCGCAGACGGACATTCTCGAGATTCTCGTCGGCTTTTTCAACGGAGCTGATGCCGAGCTAAAAGAAAATGCACGTCAAACGCTCGTCGCTCAAGCCGTTGACGGGCTACAGGAAACGATCCGCTCCGCTGACGTCGCACCGCGTGTGCTCGCATATTTCGCGGATCGTGATGATCTGCCGTCGGGCATTCAGGAAACGATCCTCACAAACACAAACACTCCGCCCGCAGCTATTGCAAGATTTGCCGCCAAGACACAGAACGGTTCGTTGCTCGAACAGCTTTCATTAAATCAGCAGCTCCTGATCCAAAATCCGGTGATCCTAGACGCGATACTCGGCAATACGAACCGCACGGCTGAGGCCGATCGGCGTGCTTCGGAAATAAAACGCGAGTTTTTTGAAAAGGAACGCGGTGCTCAGCAGATCGCCAATGAGTTGCGTGCCAAGGGCAACGAGGCCGCCGCTGAGTTCCTGGAGCAAGCCGAATTTGCTGGTGACCTGGGAGCATTCGGCATGAGCATCGAAGACGCTATCTTGCTCGCCGAACATATCGAGGTGCCCGATCACGAAACAGACGACTCGTGGCTCGGGCTCGAATTTATCGAAGAGATCTACGAGGAGACCGAAGAGCAACGTAAGGCGATATTCGGCAAGATACTCGGTGAAATGCAGATGGAAGAGGAAGAGATACCCGGCGAGCGTATCTCAATGCTCAACCGCGTTATGAAGATGGGCGTCAAAGACCGCGTCAAGCTCGGCATGAAAGGCGACCGCGAGGCCCGCAACATCCTCATCCGCGACCCGAACCGCCTCGTCTCGTCCGCCGTGGTTAACAATCCGCGTATTACCGAACAAGAGGTTGAGACGATCGCGTCGATGCGTTCGATCTCCGAAGACATCCTGCGCCAGCTTGCATCAAACCGTCAATGGGCCCGAAGTTACAGCATTGGACACAGCCTTGCTAAAAATCCCCGCACACCCATCGCAAATGTAATGACCATTATGTCGAAACTCCAGCTACGGGATCTGGTTGCATTATCAAAAAACCGCAATGTTTCGGATGCCGTCCGTAGGCAGGCTCAGCGGCTGCATACCGCTCGCACGGGCGGCGGCAATCGCGGCTAGAGAAATTTCACAATGCGTCCCGTCTTAATAAACGATCCAGCAAGATCAGTAAACGTATGGCTAGCCGCTCCTAGCCAAATGCCGAAAAAAACTAATAAGAGAAAATGCTCACCAAACTTTGCCCTAACAAAGTCTCCGACCGGCTGCCAAATTTGCATAATATTCTCTAAACCGGGCAGTTTTCCATCCATATAAACCGCGTAAATATAAGCCCCGACAAAAACCACAAGCGTCACTATCCCCAGAAAATAAATCACACGGATCAACGCCCCAAATACCAGTCCGTGCGAGAATCTCGAACGATGTTTGAAAAACTTGCGATACGGCAGCCACAGAAAGCGAAAGATCATCCATCGCGAGTATTGCCTTGAAACTGTATCGAGGTCCGGCCCAAACATCAGCCCGCCAAACACAAAAGCCACCGCAATGATCGCAGCCGCCGCAAAGCTCCGCGTCACCGAATACGTCACGATAGCCGTTGGAACCGCAAGCAAAAATGTGATCGCATCATGTGTCTTACCGCTGGGCATAGTTTTTGTCTTGGCACTCGAAGAAATCGCGTTGCACACCGCAGAATCCGTTTGCACGGACTGGTAATCGGTTTGCACAGTGCAGAATCGCTTTGCACAGAGTAGAATCCATTTGCACAGACCGGGAATCGCTTTGCACAGTCTAGAATTCGTTTGCACTGACCCGAATCGCTTTGCACAGAATAGTATTGACTATTCACTAATAACTTTTCACTATCCACTGAAGAAAACTGCATAGTTTTGCTAAACTCTCGTTTGACCTAAATGAAAGCTTTCTGGCAAAAACTAAAAACCACGCTCGCGATGATCAAGTTCGAGCACACGCTGTTCGCTCTGCCGTTCGCATTTTTGGGAGCGATCCTCGCAGC
This sequence comes from Chloracidobacterium sp., assembly GCA_043757775.1. Lineage (GTDB taxonomy): Bacteria > Acidobacteriota > Blastocatellia > Pyrinomonadales > Pyrinomonadaceae > OLB17. The sequence goes on from JAYVOS010000414.1 coordinate 12,514, forward strand.
TAACGGTCTGCCGACTTGGCGGCAAACGCTCTGGATAACGGTCGCGATGGTCGGAGCACGCTCGGCGGCGATGACATTTAACCGCATCGTCGATTGCGACATCGATGCTAAAAATCCGCGAACCGCCAACCGTGAACTTCCAAGCGGCAAGCTCTCGGTCGGATTTGCTTGGACGTTTCTTTACGTCTCGATCGCCGTGTTTCTGCTAGCGTCATATTCGCTAAACTGGCTAACGTTTGCTCTCTCACCAGTCGCTCTGATCTTCGTCCTCGGCTATTCATACGCCAAACGCTTTACCTCGCTGGCACATCTATTTTTAGGTATCGCCCTCGCAATTTCGCCGTCCGCAGCGTGGATCGCCGTTCGCGGAACACTCGATGACGAAGTTCCGCTGCTGCTGTCTTTGCTCGTGCTGATGTGGACTTCGGGCTTTGATGTGCTGTATGCGTGTCAGGATTTTGAGTTTGACAGAAAGGCCGGTCTACGTTCGATCCCTGCACGATACGGCATCAAAAACTCACTCCGGATCGCACGGCTCTTTCACTTTCAGGCCTTTATCGTGTTGGTATTGCTTTGGCTCGCAACCGGAATGATGTGGGTCGCTCTCGCCGGAGTCATTATCGTCGGAGCACTGCTCCTCTACCAGCACACGCTCGTCAAAGCCAACGACCTCTCTCGCATGAACGCCGCATTCTTCACCACCAACGCCTTCGTAAGCGTCATATTACTGCTGACTTTCGGCGGTGCGGTTTTCCTAGCCAAATAAACTCGATTCCGGTGGATCGTCGAGCGTCTTGGGAATTTGCAGATCGGTTCCGAGCTTCTTATTTAATTTCTTGATCAAGTAAGCCGAAAGCAAAGGCGATTCTTTCTCCAGATTTTGGTGAACAAAAAAATTCAGCTCCGTCAAACCCTGCTCTTTCCACTCCGCGATCCGCTCGACCCACTCGTCAAGCCGTGCGTAATCAGACTGATGATTTGCCCCAACCCATCGAACAAATGCCGTCGGCGTCGTCAGCCGCATATGCATCAGAT
>JAYVOS010000415.1:0-3600 GCA_043757775.1 Chloracidobacterium sp.
TCGGTTGCAACTTCAGCGCGTTCCAGCGGTGCAGCGGCTCCGGCGTCGATCTTTGCTTCGACCTGACGAAGATTTTCTTTGGCAAGATTTACATTTGCGACCTGATTTTGTTGATTGCGCAGTGAATAAACGAAATCCCAATACGCCCGTTGAACCGCTGCGATCGTCGATGTTGCCTTGAGCCTAAAGTCAGAATCTGTCTGCTCAAGCCGCTTTTTTGCGATGAATATCCCGTGACGCTTGCTGTCAATGCGAAAATTCCTAGCAAGAGGCTGAGTGTAATTGAGCCCCAGACCCGACGAAAAGATCGCACTATTGCCGCTTGTCAGTGAACCCGAGCTAACCTGAGCCTGAGCAAACGCATTTTCTGTCCGTTGATTGTTGAAAAAGACCTGATAATTACCGCCGCCTTTTTGAATGAACTGCGTAAAATTAGAATTAACACGAAAATCTTTGGTCGCAGCAGAGCCTGTCGTATTACTTCGCGAAAAATTAGGTGCAAAATTGATTACAGGGTCGTAAATACCGATCTGCGATCTCAACTGCGTCTCCTGAAACCGAACATCATCACGCGATATTTCAATATCATTGTTGTTTTCGAGCGCACGCTTGATCGCCTCGCTTAACGAGATCGGTATAGGCTGCGCAGTCTGGACACCGACGCGATTGACATTTGATGGTGTATAAACATTTGCCGTAGCCGTGTCACCAATATTTTTAGCGACTTGCGGCTCTTGGGCAGAGACAGAAAGAGCAGTTACGCCAATAACTCCGACGATAAGATTTACGGCTACGATATTGCGAAAACGCGAAAGTTTCATTATTGACAGCTCCGGAACGGATCAATATATCTTAAGAATTACTGTTAAAATCTCAAACGGTTACTACGACACTTATTTTCTGTTTGTTTCAAGAATCTGACAACCCACATAGAATGCAGTCTTTGAATTTCGCCCTAAATTGCTGTATTCTCGAACTCTTAATATACGCAATTTTCTGGAGGATCTTAAATTAAAATGGCAATTAAAGTTGGTATTAACGGCTTTGGACGTATCGGTCGCAGCGTCGTACGCACTTGGCTCGGCGATGCAGACATTGATCTGGTCGCGGTAAATGACCTGACAGACACCAAGACGCTCGCTCATTTGCTCAAATACGATTCGGTAATGGGCAATCTCTCGCATAAGATCACCGCTGGTGAGGGCGTGATCAATGTTGAAGGCGACAGTTTTCGTGTATTCAGCGAACGTGATCCGGCAAAGATCGACTGGGATTCGGTCGGAGCTGAGATCGTTATAGAATCGACCGGGCATTTTACAAACGCCGAAGGTGCACGAAAGCACATTCGCGGCAGCGTCAAAAAAGTAATTATTTCAGCTCCTGCGAAAGGCGAGGATGTGACCATCGTGCTCGGCGTAAATGAAGGCATGTATGATGCCGACAAGCACAACATTATCTCTAACGCATCCTGCACTACCAATTGTCTCGCTCCTGTCGCAAAGGTTATCCACGAAAAATTTGGCATCAAGAATGCGTTGATGAATACCATCCACAGTTACACGAACGACCAGCAATTGCTCGATCTGCCGCACAAAGACCTTCGCCGTGCTCGTGCCGCCGCTCTATCAATGATCCCGACCTCGACAGGTGCTGCAAAGGCCATCGCACTCGTCATTCCTGATCTTAAAGGCAAATTTGACGGTATTTCCGTCCGCGTTCCGACGCCGAATGTATCGCTCGTCGATGTAGTTATGAATGTCGAAAAAGCAACATCCGCCGAAGAGGTGAATGCAGTTTTGAAAGAAGCTGCTAATGGCGAGCTGAAAGGAATTCTCGCGTTTAGTGAAGAGCCGCTCGTCTCGATAGATTTCAAAGGAAACTCAAATTCCTCGATCGTTGATGCTGATAATACAAAGGTCATCGGCGACACTTGCATCAAAATATTGTCTTGGTATGACAACGAATGGGGCTATTCGTGCCGTGTCCGCGATCTGGTCAAATTCATCGCAGCGAAAGGGCTTTGGAGTTTCGATCAGTAAACAAATCGAGAAACCGTACGCAAACGCGCGCAGTTTCTCGGTTTCATAGGACAGACAAACGCTTATGAAAAACTCGCTAAATCTTTGCATTGCGATCGTTATCTTTGTGGTTTTGGGCTGCTCTTGTCCGAGCAAACTGAGCGAATTGGCAAATAACAAAAAATCGTCGCCGACACCGTCTTACACACCTTCGTCAACCACCTCTTCACCGTCAACACCAAAGGGCGAATATGATGTGACGATGGACAAATACAATCAGATCAAGATCGGCTCGCCCCGTTCAGATGTCGAACGCATCCTTGGCGGCAAGGGAACGGAGATAAGCAGCTCGATGGGCGGAAGCATGAGTTTTTCGGTCAATAAATGGGAAGGCGAGAAATATAAATCGATCATTCTCTCGTTCAAGAACGACAAGGTGATGTCCAAATCACAGGTCGGGCTGAAATAACAGCAATGCTCAAGAAAACTATCAAAGACATCGATATTGCCGGTAAACGTGTGTTCATACGCGTTGATTTTAACGTCCCGATAAAAAACGGCGAGATAACTGACGATACCCGCATTTTAGGTGCTTTGCCGACGATCAAATATGCCATCGCTCAAGGTGCAAAAGTTATCCTCGCATCGCATCTTGGTCGTCCGATCAAAGACAAAAAGAAGGCCGAAGAAAAGGGAATGCCGTATGATGCAGCGAAGTATTCGCTTAAACCTATCTTTGAGTATTTGTCTAAGTTAGATGGTCTAAATGTTGCATTTGCAGATGATTGCGTCGGCGAATCCGTTACTGCAAAAGTCGCAATGATGAATAACGGCGATGTTCTCCTACTCGAAAATCTCCGCCTCCACGCCGAAGAAGAAAAGAACGATCCCGAATTAGCCAAACAGCTTGCATCGCTCTGCGATGTCTATGTAAACGACGCCTTTGGCACTGCACACCGTGCTCATGCCTCGACCGAAGGAATCACGCATTATGTCGATGACTGCGTTGCGGGACTGCTGATGGAAAAGGAGTTAAATTTCCTTGGCAAAGCTCTTCACGATCCTGAGCGGCCATTTGTCGCCATTCTCGGCGGAGCTAAAGTTTCTGACAAGATACCGGTCATCGAGTCGCTGATTACCCGCAAAGTGGACAAACTGCTAATCGGCGGTGCTATGGCATATACATTTTTTAAGGCTCAGGGCTTTACCATAGGCAAATCGCTTGTTGAGGACGATATGATGCCGACAGCCATCGAGATCGAGCAAATGGCAAAAGACGCTGGCGTCGAACTCATCCTGCCGACAGATCATCAGGTCGTCGATAGTTACGACCCGTTAAATTCCGCTAAAACGATCCCAGTGGCATTTACCAATGCCGGCCTTGTCGGCCTCGATATCGGTATTGAGACGATAGAAATATTCAAACATGCTCTCGACGGAGCCAAAACTATCGTATGGAACGGCCCGATGGGGATGTTCGAAGAAAAACCATTCGACATCGGAACATTCGCGATCGCCCAAGCTGTCGCCGATGCCACGGACGCAGGGGCAACTTCGATAGTAGGCGGCGGTGATTCCGTCG
>JAYVOS010000416.1:0-3589 GCA_043757775.1 Chloracidobacterium sp.
CTTTGAGCACTCCAACGTGAGCAAAGCCGCGGGCTCCACCGCCTGAGAGTGCAAGACCGATCTTTTTCTTAGTCATAAAGAGGCTTTCCCTCGAAAAACCCAAAACATACGAAAGGAAAATTTTAAAAGTTAGCGATCAATGGCTGAATTCTTATTTTAGTCTTTTTCGCGTATTTTGCGGGCAATATCTTACGATTGATTTTACCTGTTGTTTATGAAAAACTTGAAATCCAAAGATGCCCACTCAGGAATCATTTTCAACCGAATACGACCGCGTCGTTTCCGATCTCGCGGCGGGCGATGAAGTGTGTCCGGTTTGCTCGCGAACCGCGAGAGACGAATACGTCGAACTTGATTCGCTGCCGCAGGACATTCAAAAACTGATCCGTGCAAACGCTCCTGATACGGCCGAGATCAGCCAAGTTTGCGGACGCTGTGCGAGGCTTTTTGAGCGTGCCAAAGATCAAATTATCAAAGACGCCGCGATGCAAAAAGACGGATCCAGTGTACTTTCGACGCCGCTAAGGCTCGATGCCGACGAGCGTTTTACGGGCAAGGGCGTGACCATCGCGTTTCTGGATTCGGGCTTTTACCCACACGTTGATCTGACAACGCCTGAGAATCGCATCCTCGCCTATCGCAATCTGCTCGACGAAGACGGTGATATGTCGTCGCTCCTACAGCCGGATGTCGCTAGCTGGCACGGGATGATGACATCGGTCGTCGCGGCGGGCAATGGTTCGCTGTCAAACGGTTTTTATCGCGGCATCGCACCTGAGGCCGATGTAGTGCTGATCAAGCTCGCAAAGACGGGCCGCATTACAGAGCAAAATATCCAAGACGGCCTCGAATGGGTGCTTGAGCACCGCGAAGAATACAACATCCGCGTCGTCAATATCTCAGCCGGTGGCGACGACGAAGCGAGCTATCTGCATGATCCGCTCTCGCAAATTGTAGAGGAATGTTCTGCCGCAGGGATCACGGTCGTGTGTGCAGTCGGCAACGCCGGGCATATGCCAAATCACCCGGTAGTGCCGCCTGCTAGTGCGCCTTCGTCGATAGCCGTCGGCGGGCTCGACGATAATAATTCGATCAATCGTGCAAAACGCGGCATGTATCGCTCGTCATACGGCCCGACGATCGACGGGCTGCAAAAACCTGAGGTAATCGCGTCGTCGATATGGGTTCCGGCTCCGATCTTGCCGAACACGCCAACTGCTCAACAGGCAGAGCTGCTCGAAACTCTGGACAAGAGTGCGGACGACGATCTGCACTCGATTATTCGCAAAAATCGAGGCATCGACCCCGAACTCGATGCGGCTCTCGACCGTCCTGTTTACGGCATACGGCAGATCATTACGCTCAAGATACGCCGCGAAAACGTCATTACGAAACACTACAAATACGTTGACGGCACATCGTTTTCGGCACCGATCGTCTCGTCGGTCGTCGCTCAAATGCTCGAAGCAAACCCCGATCTAACTCCTCACCAGATCAAACGGATTCTCATTACAACCGCCGAACGTCTGCCTCATTACGAGGTCGATCGCCAAGGCTGGGGCGTGATCGACCCGCGTCGTGCCGTCGAAATGGCTCTCAATTCCGCATAAAAGCCCCCGCGTTTAGACGGAGGCTTTTCATATACATAACTAATTACCGTTACCCGGTGGACGGTTCGAAAGCAGCGGCGGACGTGGGCCCGTTCGCGGTGTCGGGCTTGGAGCCGGTTTGTTTGCCGCAGGAGTTTTTGCCGGTGTCGGCGAAGCTCCCGGCGTGCCGGACGGCGTCGGCGAAGGCGTTACGCTCGGACTCGGCTTTGGGGTGGGCGTTGGTGTTTTTACATTAGCGTTGAGATTAGTATTTACGCTGTAATTGGCATTGAAATTAGAGTTTGTATTGAAGTTAAAATTACCGTTAAACCCGGCATTTGCATTCAGATTTACGTTCTGATTTGCCAGCAGATTTGCATTGAGATTAGTGTTAGAGGGCTTTTCCTTTTGCAGGAACCAAAACAGACCCGCTCCGCATCCCAAAATAAATAATGTGCCGATTATCGTCAAAACCACTGTCTTAGCGGTGTTTGACGGCGGCGGCGGCGGGGCGGAATATGCCGCCTGCGTGCGCGGCCTGACCTGTTGCTCTGCTGCAGGCGACGATGTGGGTATCACGATACGCTCAGTCGGTTCGGGCTTTCGGCGTATGATGGTCTCCTCACCAAAGTCGTCCTCGATGTTTTCGCTCGGCAGAGCCGTAAAGTTTGGCTCGGCATCATCGACAAGCGGTGTGCCGTCTTTGGTGCAAAACTTGATAATTTCTTCGTCGTATTTTTCGTCGCAGATCGGGCAGTATTTCATAGGGGTAAAATAAGTCGTCGCCGGACTTGGCTTCAAATTTTGAAAACGACACATTTTACCACGAATTTGGTCTATAAATCACAGCCCCCCTAAAACTAAGGCTTATTTATCTTCGAGTTGCGTCGGATCTTCTTTGGTTGGCAATGCTCCGTAGCTTTCGAGCAATGCTTTGATTTCGTCGTCATAAGCCAGATCCCAAACAGTTTCGCCGTCTTTATTTTTCGCGTTGACGTCGGAGCCGGCGAGTATGAACAGCTTTACCGTGTCAACGTTGTCGGTTCCGACGGCATTCATTAGGGCGGTTTGACCTGCTTTATTTGCGAGCGTGACATCGGCTCCTGCATCGACGAGAGCCTTGATCGTTTCAATATTTGCATGGGTGGCGGCGAGAATGATCGCAGTGTTTCCGTCATTGTCGGACAGATTTAGTTTTGCTCCGTGACGGATGAGCATCTCGACCAAGTCGGGTGACGCGGTCCAGTTGATCTCCATCAGCGGAGTTTTTTTGTCGCTGTCACGCAGGTTTATCCTTGCTCCGGCATTGAGCAACAGCTCGACCATCTCGATATTTCCGGTATCGACGGCTATAAAAAGTGCCGTTGATCGGTCGTCTTCTTTTGCGTTGACGAGGGCACCTTTCGAGATCAGATCTCTGACCGCGTCGATGTCGTAGTTTTGGACGGCTAGGGACAGGGCATTTTTATATGCGGGACGCCGACTCATTATGCTGATGCCGCCCTGCATTAAGCTCTGAGGCATCGGCGGTTCTTGTAGATAGTTTGATGGCGGAACCTCAGGCGTAGAACGCGGATCGACAGTCACGATGGGCGTCGTTGTTGGTATAGGTCTTGAATTGTCCTGGGCGTAGGCTTGTGTCGATAAAGCTATCGAAGCGGTCATCACACCAGCGGCGATGCCTGGTGCACGGCGAGTGATCTGATAAATTTGGTCGGCACAAATGGGCCGTTTTGTTACCGGATTTGCGATGTAGTGGACGCAGATGTTGCCGTTAGATGCCCGGACGAGGTTCATCGCCTTTTGCGGGTCATCTCAGACAGGTTGTTGACGTGTTTGGTACAGTGCGAACAAAAACGCATCTTGTCCGTGCCCTGCATCTGATCCCAACTCTCGGTGCAGGGACTCGTAACCTTGACCGAATCACTAAAACTCTTATTTGACATTATTTACCCCTCTTAAACGCTAAAAATTCGAAGTTCGTCCATTACTTAGACAAC
>JAYVOS010000417.1:0-13400 GCA_043757775.1 Chloracidobacterium sp.
GCTGTTACCTGCCATCGAGGCCAATCAGAGGTCGATCGTTGAACTGCTTATAAATCGGGGGGCAAATCCAACATTGGCTATGGAATTTGCCGTTAGGAAAAACGACCTAAGTCTGGCCAGAATGCTGCTCGATAAGCGAGCTTCGGCATCCGACCCAATATTAATGTCGCTTGCGGCGACAAATAAGAATATTCAGATGATCGAGCTACTTCTTTCGGCCGGAGCGGATCCATCCAGCGGGATGGAAGGAGCGATAGCCGCTGACAGTTTTGAGATCACCAGATTCCTGATTGGGAAAAATGCGAGGGCAGATGACAGCCGTTTTATCTCGATCGCTGCTAAAAATGGCAACCGTCAGATCGTCGATCTGCTGCTCGATAAAGGTGCAAGCGTTGACAGCGGCCTGAGCGGAGCAGTCGAGGGCGGAAGGGCGGAACTGGTGGATTATTTCATCAAAAGGAACGCCAACGCGAAGAATCCTGCTTTGATGGCGTCCGCCGGCCGGGTTGGCAGTCCGTCCGTTATTGGACTTCTTTTGGCGGCAGGAGCTCCCGCTGAGGCAGGAATGAATGACGCAGTGCAGGGTGCCCTCGGCCGCGGGAGCGGTATTTCCGGGTCCGATCCGCTTCGATCTGTCGAATTGCTCATCAAGGGAGGTGCCAGCGCCAACTCGCCAAATTATATCCTCGCAGCCGTCAGCACTTCTAATTCACCTCTTTCGGCCCTGCTGCTTAATAACGGAGCACCGAAAGATGCAATGGATGCTTCGGGCCAGCCGCTCGTGCATATCGCTGCCCTCACCTGGAATCCGCAGATCGTGACCACCATCCTATCTCTCGGCGTCGATCCAGACGCAAAAAATAGGGCAGGTGATACAGCTCTCCATATCGTCGCTGATGACGAGGCCAGTGTGGGATATCCAAAATTTAAGGAAAAGAAAAAGGAGCGCATTCCGACTCTTAATGCACTCATTGCCGGTAAAGCAAACGTCAATGCGACCAATGCCAAAGGTGAATTTGTTCTAAAGCGTGCCGATGGCAACGACGTTAAAGATATTCTCAAAGCCGCAGGTGCCGTTAAGGATCAAAAGGAGCTCGACAAAAGAGGGTCGAGGCCGAACCAATAGACTTCGACGAAGATGACCCGGCTCAAGCCGCTACGCTCACGGCGAAACTATTTTGATGGGTGAGAAAGAAAGCGAATTGTAGAAAGTATTCATCAGAAAAAAAGGAAAACTATGAGATATATCGAAATTGCTTTAATGGTCGTGTTGTCGTTCGTCGGCTTTTCTTCGGCACAAAATGCGGCCTGGTCTCCTGAGATGCAGACCAAGGTCAAGGCTCTAGGCAGCGTGCGTGTCTCGCCTGATGGTTCGCAGGTCCTTTATACCATCGCTAACGAAATGATGACCGCCGACCGTAGCGAGTATGTCAATCAAATATGGCTCGCATCGGTCGACGGCAAGCGTAACGACCAGATAACCTTTGCCGATAAATCTTCGACAAATCCGAAATGGTCGCCCGACGGCCAATGGATCGCCTTTACCTCGACGCGAAAAGATAATCACGGCAACCTCTTTTTGATGCGGGCCGCCGGCGGCGAAGCCGAAATGATCACCGATATCAAAAGCAGCATTTCCGAATTTGAATGGTCGCCTGACGGCAAATGGATCGCCTATCAAATGACCGATGCCAAAACCGACGACGAAGATAAAAATGACAAAAGCCGCAACGATTATCGCTGGCTCAATGAAAATATCAAGATGGCACGGCTATATGTTATGCCCGTCGCTAAGGACGCAAACGGCAAGCGTGACGCGCGTAAGCTGACCACTGACGACCGCAGCGTCACCGGGTTTAACTGGTCGCCGGACAGTTCGACGATCGTCTATAACCACGTCTCCGACCCGAGCCCGAATTTTTGGCCGTCCTCTGATATCGCCACCGTCAGTGTCGCGAGCGGCAAGGTCACGCAGCTTGCGACCGTCAAAGATTCGGCAGAGTCGGCTCTCTACTATTCGCCGGACGGCAAATGGATATCAGGTATTGCGTCAGATTCGGGACACTGGGCTCAGAGCTACACGATTCGCGTCTATCCTGCAGGCGGCGGAGCCCCGCGTGTTTTCGACGGCTCGTTCGATAGTCAGCCGAGCGTTCTTTCTTGGGCGGCGGACGGCAAACGTATCTATTTTTATGAGGCAAAGGGAACCGGCACTTCGCTATATTACATCGACGTTGCAACGGGAAAAATTACCGAGGAAAGTCACATGGATGCCGTCGTCGCCTCGATGAGTATCAACAGCACGGCGACAGCAGGCGGAATGGTCATCCAGTCAACGAGCAAACCAGCGGAGGTTTTTGTTCATAACATGAGCGGCGGCGGCAATACTCAAGTCTCACATGCTAACGAAGAGATCGCGAAAATGTCTGTCGGTAAAACTGAGGTCATCAAATGGAAAAGCACTGACGGCCGCGAGATCGAGGGCCTTTTGACCTATCCGGTCGGATACGTCGCCGGAACCAAAGTGCCGTTCATCCTCAATGTCCACGGTGGCCCGGCTGGCGTCTTTAACCAGAGCTATATCGGTAATCGCGGCGTTTATTCGCTCGCGACATTTGCATCGCGCGGCTATGCGATACTGCGTGCAAATCCGCGTGGCTCATCCGGTTACGGCACGGAATTTCGCCGTGCGAATATGAAAGATTGGGGCGGAATGGACTATCAGGATCTGATGACAGGCGTTGATAAGGTCATCGCAATGGGCGTCGCCGACCCAAATCGAATGGGCGTAATGGGCTGGAGTTACGGCGGTTTTATGACGAGCTGGATCGTTACGCAGACCAAGCGGTTCAAGGCAGCATCTGCTGGTGCTCCGGTGACAAACCTTATGAGCTTTAACGGCACCGCCGACATTCCGGATTTCGTGCCGGACTACTTCGGCGGCCAGTCGTGGGAAATTCCGGAGGTCTATGCCAAACACTCGGCGATGTTCAACATCAAAGGCGTCACCACGCCGACGCTCATCGAACAGGGCGATGCCGACGCTCGTGTCCCGATCTCTCAAGGGTATGAGTTTTACAACGCCCTCAAGCAGCAAGGCGTCCCGACCCGAATGATCATCCTGCCGCGTCAACCGCACGGCCCCGTCGAGCCCAAAATGCAGATCGCAGCCATGCAGGCTAATCTCGATTGGTTTGATAAGTATTTGAAATGATGCATATGTATAGACAAATGTATTACAAATGGTTATGATCAACAATGTCGAAGGTTTCGACTGGGACCGTGCAAATATAGGCAAATGTGAAAAGCACGGAGTTTCGGTCGCGATCATCGAGCAATTGTTCGATAGTGAGATCCACGTTCTTGGCGATGTTTTACATTCCGATTCCGAAGAGAGATTTATCGCTATTGGAAAATTGCCTGACGGACGAGCGGTGTTTGTAGGTTTTACTTTCCGGGTCGGCAAGAAAGGGTGGTTGATCCGACCTATCACCGCCCGGTATATGCACAAAAAGGAGATCGAAAAATATGAAAAAGCAATTGCCGAAGCTAGAGAGTGACAGTGACTTAGAGCGGTTTCTCGACCAGGATATCAGTGACTATTTAACACGCAAAAACCTTACCGCAGTTTCTTTCGAATTCGAGCCTAAAGAAAAAGTCGTTAATCTGCGAATGTCGGCGGGACTTTTAGATCGGGTAAAGCGTGCGGCACTACAAAAGAAAATGTCCTATCAGAAGTTTATTCGCCAATCACTCGAAATCGCCGTTAAGAAATGATCAATCTCTATCCGATCGCACGGCTCCATCGAACCAAAAATGCAGATCGCCGCCATGCAGACAAATCTCGATTGGTTTGATAAGAATTTGGGGTAAAGCAATGTTGGTCCGACTAAGTGCTCTCAGAGCACAAAATTATAGATCGCTATAAAAGTAGCCTTGACTGGGTTACCTGCAACAATAGTTGGTTTGAATTTAGATTGTCGAATTGCAGGCTCCGATCCCTTAACCAAGAGTGGGTGTCCGCAGAGCGTCTTAACATTGGTAACTGCCCCAGTTTCATTCGTTTCAACTTTGTATACGACTGAACCTGATACGCCGAGCAATTTTGCCTCTGAGGAATAATTAGGCGGCGGGAGTTTATCTCCGTTTCCGGCTGACAATCCTGCCTTTTCCATATTTTTCGTCATCGGCCTACCTGTGTCAGCGAAGTCAAACTTATTGTCGAGCTTATATATCCGCTTCTGAATTTCCAGAGCTTTGCTTCGCGGTTCGAAAGTAACCAACATACATACATAACGGTCGAGCGAACTAATGAATTGGGGGTCATTTTCTCCAACAACTTTTTCATAGACAGTTAAATATCTGTCATAACTTACCTCGGCATCTTTATTCTTTCTTCGCGCGAATTGTATCTCGGCGAGGTTGCGCAGTGACGCTGCTGTCAGGTCGCTGATTGGGCCGGTTGCAGACTCACTTAAAATAATCGCCTTTTCTGCGAGCGGCAGGGCTTCATTGTATTTGCCTGATCGGTAAAGGCTAATGACCTGTCGAACCAATTCCTCCGCCTCTTTTCGCTCAACGAGTTTCTCATCTTTTTGAGCACTCATTGGAGACATCGCGAGTAACATCAGAGCAATAACTAAAAGAAGTTTGTTCATAATTTAAATTCCCGTGAGAGATCTATCTGGCCCGTGATCAGGTGTTGTTTCTCTTACCTAATTCTACAGCCCGTTTATACGCCGAGTAAACCACTTACGGCAGCACTGTCCGAAGAGAGCCTCTAGCCATCCAGCCCTAAGTTTCCCAGAATATTTCGAATCCTTTCGGGGTCCCGGCGGTCATCTAAGACGGCATATACTTGAATTTCTGTCTTTTCTTGAAGGTAGTAGATCGAATAAGGAAATCTATTACAAACCATGCGGTGGAATGGCGTTCCTTCGTATATCTGATGTCCGCCGCCGTAAATCTTTAGTGACCGAAGGTCAGACATGATCGAGCTCAAAAAATAAGCCCCAAGACCGGTTTCCTGTCGTTCGTAGAACCTGATGCCGTCTGCAATGGTTCGACGGGCAGAACGTAGGACCGTTATATTCATTGGAGTTCGGAGCGGAGATCGGCTTCGAGTTCGTCAAGGGTGATAAACGAATCCTCGCCGCTGGCGACAGCCTTTTGACGATCAGCCAAATACTCACGATGCCAGTCAGGTGGTTCGCTTGCATTCTTCTCGTTCATATTCTTCCACAGCTCTTCCATAAGCTCGATCTTCTGAGCCGGAGTCATGCTGCTTATTTCGGGAATCGTTTGAACTGTCATATTCAGAATCATAACACGAAGTGTTACATCGAATCTCGCTATCCTACACCAACCTAACACCTAAGAAATCTTCAGCGGGACGACGATCGACGAGTCTCTCTCGACAACAAGGATCGTCGTATGTTTACTTCTTCCCCAACTCGACCGCGCGTTTGTAGGCCGAGTAAACCGCTTTTGAGAGCACAGTTCGGAGAGAGCCTTTTTCCATTTGATAGATCGCCTCAGCGGAGGTGCCGCCGGGGGATGTGACCATGTTGCGGAGTTCGGCGGGATGTTTGTGCGATTCGATGGCGAATTTTACGCTGCCGAGCATCATTTCCTGCACGAGTTCTTTGGCCATATCTCGGGAAAACCCGAGATGAACTCCGGCGTCTGTCAGGGCTTCCATCACCATAAATATATACGTCGGGCCGGTAGCTGAGAGCGATGTCGCCATGTCGATCATGTTCTCGGTCTCAACAAACAGCTCTTTACCCAGCGCCGACAGCATCTCGCGGACGTGCCCGCGTTCCATGTCATCAACTGCCACCGTGCAAGTCCAAGCCGTAATTCCCGCACCAATTTGCGAAGGCGTATTCGGCATCGCACGCACAACCTTTGCCGTCCCAAGCTCACCGGCAAGTTTTTCTATCGTCGCCCCTGCAACGATCGAGATCACCATCTGGTCGGGATGCAGTTTGCCTGTTAGATCATTTAATACGCGTTCGAGACGCTGCGGTTTGACGCAGATGACCGCAACGGAATCGGCCTTGACTGCCTCCGCATTATCCGCAAAAACCTGGATGCCATGACGCTCGGCTAGTTCCGCACGACGCGACTCACGCGGATGGCTCGCGGTAATTTGTGCGGCCTCGACAATGCCTTTGCGTAGCAGCCCCGCAATCATCGATTCGCCCATCACACCGCAGCCGATAAATGCCAGTTGCAGATCTTTTAGTTCGTTCACCATCCATCTAGTTTGTTAAAAAATAAGCGTTAAGGCAAAATATCGTAATAGAAAAGACGCCATAACGATTTATGACAATCGACGAACAATTAGAATTTCTGAAAAAAGGCACCGTTGACGTGATCCGTGAGGAAGACCTGCGGAAAAAGCTCGATCGTGCCGAAAAGACCGGCAAGCCTCTCCGCGTCAAGCTCGGGCTAGACCCGACGGCTCCGGACATTCACCTCGGCCACACGGTCGTCATTCGCAAGCTCAAGGCGTTTCAGGACCTCGGTCACACTGTTATTTTTTTGATCGGAGATTTTACCGGCACGATCGGCGACCCTTCGGGGAAAAATATCACACGTCCGCCGCTCTCTCGCGAAGAGATCAATTCAAATGCCGAAACCTACAAGCGGCAGATGTTCAAGCTGCTAGACCCTGAGAAAACCGAGTTGCGTTTTAACGGCGAGTGGCTCGACAAATTTACCGCTGCTGATTTCGTCAAACTCTGCGCCAAAACCACCGTCAAACAGATCTTGGAACGCGACGATTTTACTAAGCGAATGGCCGACGAAAAGCCGATATCGCTCCACGAGCTGCTCTATCCGCTGGTGCAGGGCTACGACTCGGTCGCTCTTGAGGCTGACGTAGAACTAGGCGGAACGGATCAGAAATTCAACCTCCTGATGGGCCGCAATCTCCAACGCGAATTCGCACAGGAACCGCAGGTCATCATCACAATGCCCTTGCTCGAAGGCCTCGACGGCGTTAACAAAATGTCGAAATCCCTCGGCAATTACATCGGTATCGAAGAGTCGCCCAGCGAGATGTTTGGCAAGGTAATGTCTATCTCCGACGATCTGATGTGGAAATACTACGAGCTGCTGACCGATCTTTCGCTGTCAGAAATTTCAGATCTAAAATCTCAAATTACTAACGGCGAGAATCCGCGAAACCTAAAAGTCCGCCTCGCGAAACTCATAATCACCGATTTTCACTCTGCGGACGATGCCCTCGTTGCCGAACAAGATTTCGTCAAACGCTTTGTGCAAAAGGAAATTCCTGACGAGATCGAGGAAAAAACTATCGCTGCCGGAACATACAAACTTGCCGATCTGCTCGCTGACACTGGTCTCGCCGCATCAAAAGGCGAAGCCCGACGCCTCATCGAGCAAGGCGGTGTCAAGGTCAACGGCGAAAAGGACACGAATATTGAAATTACCGTCACGCACGACGGCATTCTGCTCCAGGTCGGCAAACGCAAGTTTCTAAAATTAATTTCTTTGTAATACCTGCTCGTTAGCGATATAATCGCAACACATCACATGGAACACACGGGAACAAAGCGGGTAAAGCTGTCGGCACGGATCAACGCATACGTTGCGGCTGAACAGCCGATCCGTAAGCTCGCCGGTAATTGGTCAAAAAAGGCAAAGATCGCGTTGGACGAGGCTAACAGCCTGTCGCTCGAACGTGTTGAGATAACACTCAAGCGCCTTCCGAAACGTCTAGATGGATTCAAGATCATCCAGCTTTCCGACACGCATCACAGCCCGTTTACCGACCTCGTGCATATTGAGCGTGCTGTAAAAATAGCCAATCGTCTGCGGCCCGATATGTTTGTGTTGACGGGCGATTACGTCTCGCACGAGCGTGAATACATCGCTCCAGTCGCGGAGGCTCTGGGCAAATTAAAATCTCGTTACGGCACATTCGCATGTCTCGGCAATCACGACCATTGGACAGATGCCGATCTCGTCACGCATCTGTTTCGCGGCGAGGGAATTCAAGTTCTTATTAACGAAGGGTTACGATTCGAAGCTCGCGGTTCGTCGTTTTGGCTCGCCGGAGTCGATGATTATATGGTCGGCAAAACGGACGTGTCCGCGTCGATGAAAGGCTCGTATCCTGACGAAATGAAACTGCTCCTCGCCCATAACCCGATCATCTTTCGCGAAGCCGCTCGCAAGGGAATCGACCTCACATTGAGCGGCCACACTCACGGTGGACAGGTCAAAGTTCGCGATGATGCTAAGCGTCTGTTCCCGCAACGCAAACTCAAAGCCGGCCTGCACACACGCAAAAATTCGCAGGTTTACATCACACGCGGCATCGGCACGGTCGTCGTCCCGATGCGTTATCACTGCCCTCCGGAAATTACGCTCTTGGAGTTGAAAGCACCCGAATGAGCGAATCGCAGGTCTCGACACGAATAATCACGATCCCAAACATCCTGACGTTTCTGCGCATTGCGTTGATACCGGTGTTTGCGATCCTGCTCGTCTATCATCGCGAAGGCTGGGCTCTCATCGTGTTTACAATCGCCGGCGTTTCTGATGGAGTTGACGGGTTTGTCGCTAGGCAGTTCAAACAGGAATCCGAATTGGGTACGATCATCGACCCCATCGCCGACAAACTCCTGATGACGACTGCTTTTGTGATGCTGACTTGGCCGGGAGTTTTGCCGCCACAAGCTCATCTGCCGGTGCCGTTTTGGGTAACGGCGGCGGTCATCGGCCGCGACATCGCGATCGTGGCGGTGGCGGGTGCGATAAATGTAATGACAGGATTTCGCGGCTTCAAACCGTCATGGCTTGGCAAAGCCAGCACGTTCGTTCAAGTCGTGGGAGTCATCCTGATACTCGTGGCCGCCGTTTTCCCGGTTAACAGCGGCCTGTATTTACCGACAACTTACTTCGTGGTCGTTGCCTTTGCTGTTTTTTCCGGGGGGCACTATATCTTTCACGTCGCCCGGCTGATGCGCGACGACGAAAAAGCCGCATAGCCTATTGAAATGCGCTCGGATCAGGCATTGGCTTTGCATTAGCAGCAGCAATAAATTCCTTCAAACCCACATCAGTTTTCTTTTCAAACTTATATATCTGTACCAGACGCTCGTTCCAAGCAGCAAGATCGGGATTTTTTTCGGCCTCGGCGCATGTCACCGTGCGTGCATAAGCGTCCATCATCAGGTCGATCGCCTTAGCGATCTTAGCAATTGCGGTCTTTTGATCGGCATCGCTTATCGTTTTGGCATCGATCTTTGTTTTCAGGTCAGTGGATAATTTTGCATAAATGTCTTCGTAATAGCTCGCGATCAGATAATAGGGGAGTGCGGCACTTTTTAAGGAAGATTCAAACTGTATCGACTTATAAACCGTTGCAGCGGCATCTTTCATATCTTTATCAAACGTCAAGTTTCCTGAAACAAAATACATAAACGCTTCGGCTTCGGCCTTGTCCTTAAATGGTAAGAACGATTTCGGGACTCCGCCGCCCCCTATCAGCTGTAAAGCCCTTTTCGCATACCCTATCGAATCGTCCACGTAGGTCCTATTCTTAGTTGGGCCGACCGAACTGTAACCTTCGTAAGCCAGATTTAAAAGCACATCGACATTGTCCGGCTGCACCGCAAGTATCTCTTTCCCGAGTGCAAACGTGTCAGCGTATTTATGTGCCGTGACCGCCTCAAAAAATAGATGCTCGCGGTATTTGTCAATAAATGAGCTTATTTTTGCGACCGTGCCGTCTTTATCCTTTTCTTTTCCAAACCTCGCGACAAATTCCTTTGCCATCACATAGGCTTTCTCCGTGTCCTCCGGCTTTTGCGTCTTGGTCAGAGCCGCCATTTCCTTAAACATATCTTCCTTAGACAACTGCTTCTGCCCAAACGCCGACACCGCCCCGGAAACCGAAACTGCCATCAAAACAACCGCAAAAATCAACTTTCTCATTACTTTAATAAAACTCCTGAAAATATAAGATGCCTCAAAATAATAACAGAGCGTTTTTTATTTGCTCAAATCCGAAATCTCAAAACATCCCCTTCGGCAAAGGCCAATTGTTTAGTCTTGCTCCTCAACCGTCGAAGACGGTGATATATTTGTAGCCCATATCGCAAGATATGGGTCGCGTCCGTAACTACACCCAAACGGTCAAAGACCGTGGTATATTCCGCCGCCTTCGACGGTTGAATTCACGCGGGTCATTCGGCCGTTTGTGAATTGCCACTAGCTTTAGCTAGTGGAAAAGTTTATCCAATAAAGTCAGGGCTTTAGCCCAAACATTCGGCTAAAGCCGGGGAACCTGTTTGATATATATCCACTAGCTAAAGCTAGTGGCAATTCATCGGAGAATTTAGCTTTTCTCTATCAGCCTTATCTCGCCCGGCGTGAGGTCGTAGAGCTTGTAAGCGGCGTTGTCGATTTCGGATTCGAGGAGATCGCATTTGTTTTTCCAAATATCCGCGTCGCTCTCGTTCGCGGCCACCGGGTGACTTTTCAGGCATCCCCATTTATTTAGTAAGGAGCCAAGTTACGGCTAACGGAAACATTTTCGTCCCAGGCCAACATCGCATTTCACTAAAAACATGTAGGCATTGATCCCACCAATTACCGGCGAAGATTCGGGAGCGAAACTGTAGCCGGTTTTGGGGTCATAACGTTGCTTCCATTTACGTTCAATAAGTTCGTTATCCGGCTTTGGGTTTATTGACGTTGCATCCGAGCCATCCGTCGCAAAAAAGTAGATTATGTGCAAACCGGACAGCAACCCTGACGGAGTGGCGGTAGCAGTCATTGTTGTTGGCGTATTGCCTGTATTTGTCGCTTTTGTCCAAACTCCGTTCGTCGTATCCATCTGGAAATAAATATTCTGCGGCGGCGGTGCTGTTGGCGAATATGTTGATATGGCTGTAAGGGTGAATGTCGGATTGGCCACAGAGGAAAAGTTTCTTCGCAGCGGAATGACGGTTGTATTTAGCGGGATCGCATTCGTCGGTGCCGGTGTGATCGCCATCACATTATTGCCGGCTCCATTAGGAACGTAGATTCGGTTGGTCACCGGATTGACCGCCACGGCATTGGGATTTGTGCCGGTCGCAACGGTTGTTGTCGAATTATTCGTCCCGTCAATGACCGTCACATTATTGCTTCCCTGATTAACGACGTAGATTCGATTCGTCACCGGATTGACCGCTACGGCATAAGGGGTTGTGCCAGCGGCGACAGTTTGCGTCAAACTATTCGTCCCGTCAATGACCGTCACATTATTGCTGCTCTGATTAGCGACGTATGCCTTGTTGGTGACCGGATTGACCGCGACGGCATCGGGAAATGTGCCAGCCGGGACGGTGGTCGTCAAACCGGTTAAGCCGTCAATGATAGTCACATTACTGCTTAGCTGATTAGCGACATAGGTCTTGTTCGTCACCGTGTTGACCGCTACTGCTATGGGTTGTGACCATACCGGGACGATGAATGTCGAATTATTGGTTCCGTTGATCACCGTCACGTAATTGCCGTTAAAATTAGCGACGTAGATTTGATTGGTCGCCGGATTGACCGCTACGGCAATGGGCAGTGGGCCGACCCCCACCGTCGTCGTCGAGTTGGTAGTGCCGTCGATCACCGTTACATTATTGCTGCCCTGATTAACGACGTAGATCTTATTGGTGACCGAATTGACCGCTACGGCAGCGGGCTGTGAACCGGCCGCGACCGCCACCGGCGCATTGTTCCCACCGTCGATCACCGTCACATTACCGCTGCCCTGATTAGCGACGTAGATTTTATTGGTGACCGGGTTGACCGCCACGGCAGAGGGAGACGTGCCAGCCGGGACGGTTTGAGTCGAATTATTCGTCCCATCGATCACCGTCACATTATTGCTGCTGAGATTAGCGACGTAGATTTTATTCGTTACCGGGTTGATAGCAACGGCGGCGGGAGTCGTGCCCGCCGTGACTGTGGCCGTCGCGTTACTGTCGCCGCTTATCACGGTCACATTGGCACTATCCCTGTTAGAAACATAAACTTTATTCGTGACCGTATTCACAGCTATATGTGAAGGACCCGTCGCGGCGGCCACATTCGCGATTACTGTATTACTCCCACCATCAATTACGTTCACCAAATTGCTGCTTGTACCTCCACACGCCGAACCGCATTTGCCGATATAGATTTTATTAGTTACAGGATTGACTGCAACAGAAAACGGGTAAGTGCCAGTAACCACCGTTACGGTTGAGTTATTGGCGCCGTTAATAACGGTAACGTTGCTACTTTGGTTATTTGCGACATAGATCTTGTTAGTAAGCGGATTGACGGTTACCGCGACAGGTTGTGAACCTACACTAACCGTTGTAGTCGAGTTATTTGTACCGTCAATCACGGTTACACTATCGAATCCTTGACTTACTACATAGATTTTATTGGTGGCAGGATTGACCGCTATTCCCCGGATGAACGCATGCGCAACGACAAGAGCGGTCGAATTGGTTGCACCGTCGATCACTGTGACATACTCTATAGTCCCACCGCTGTAGCTTCCTACATATATCTTATTCGTAACCGGATTGACTGCTATTATAGAGGGGTTGGGACTAACTGAAACGCTAATAACTGAATTATTAGACCCATCGATTACGGTAACCTCGCCGGATGACGCTCCGAACGCGCCTTCGAGCGCTACATATACCTTATTCGTCGTCGGATTAACCGCTACTGCCACAGGGTGAGACCCGACATTAAAGGTCACCGTTGCGTTTGTTGCACCATCAATTAAAGTTACACTCGCCCCATCATAGTTTGCGACATAAACCTTGTTGGTAGTCGTATTAACACCAATGGCAGTAGGCCCGGCTCCGGTGGCAACTGTGGTGGTTGAATTGTTAGTTCCATCAATCACCGAAACGTTGTTCGCCGTTTGGTTCGCCGTATAAATTTTGTTTGTGATTGGATTGACCGCAATTGCTATAGGACTTCCACCGGTAAGAACATTGCCGATACTGTAATCGGCCTTAACATTGTCAGCAAAATGCAAAAGACAGACGGTAATAAGAATAAAGACACCAACTAATAAACGAACTCGCTGTAACTGCATTCGGAAAGCCTCCTGAGACTTAGTCAAAACAACAAAAATAAACTCATCTTCGGATGTGGACAAGAATAGCCTAAAAACGTTGCCGTGACAATAACTCCCTACGAAACAAATCCGGCTCCCGCCTGCCACGGATGGGAACTTATTACCGCGATCCGCGGCCGACGATTGTGGCTTTGTTTATGTCGAGGATCAGGACGCCGTCGGGGTCGATGTCTATTTCGTTGAACAGGATGGTGCGGGGAAATTTCAGTCGGAAATGCGTGCAAAATGCTGCGGC
>JAYVOS010000418.1:0-3559 GCA_043757775.1 Chloracidobacterium sp.
GCGAGAAAATTGTTCGCCGGAAACGCAAGTACCTCTAGTCCCTGATCCTTGTATTCCTTATAAAGCGATTCGAGCCCCGAGTACTGCGGTGTCAAGCCGCATTTCGAAGCGACGTTTACTACCAACAGCACTTTCCCCCTGTAATCATCCAGCGACGCATCATTGCCGTCTATTTTTTTGACCGGTATCTCGTAGATTTCATTTGCCATTTTTTTCTCCTAAATTTATTTGATCTTTGAATTATGCTGCATCCGCCTTTTCGAGAAACGGATAATCTGTGTAACCGACTTCGCCCGGCGTATAAAATGTTGCTTCGTCCGGTGTATTCAGCGAAGCATCGCGTCGGAATCGCTCAGGCAGGTCGGGATTTGCTAGAAACCATTTGCCGTAAACGATCGCATCGGCACCATTTTCGCCAAGCAGTTTTTCGCCACTTGCCTTGTCAAATCCAACGCCCGCAAAGTATGGACTTTCGACAATGGGCCGCAGTATCGGATGCCAGTTGCGGTTTTGATCGAAGGTACCGATATGGAGGTAAGCCAGCTTGTGATCATTTAGCTTTTTGACCACGTAGTCGTAAAGTTCCTCGGCGTCGTCTTCCTTAATGTCGTTAAATTCACCGCCCGGTGACAACCTCAAACCTGTTCGCTCGCTGCCTATTGCTTGCGTAACTGCTTCGACAACTTCGAATAAAAATCTAGCCCGATTTTCTATCGTACCGCCGTATTCGTCTGTACGCTTGTTAACGTTTGTCGAAATAAACTGCTGAATCAGATAGCCGTTCGCTCCGTGTATCTCTATCCCGTCAAAACCAGCCTCGATTCCGTTTTTAGCGGCAGTTGCGAAATCCTGAACTGTCGCTTTTATCTCGTCTATCGTTAGTTCACACGGAACCACAAAATCCTTCATCCCTGCGCTGTCAGTGTAATTCTGTCCTGCGGCTTTAACGGCTGACGGAGCTACCGGTTGCTGCTCACCCGGCAAAAAATCCGGCAGTGCGATGCGGCCTGTATGAAAGATCTGTAAAAAGATCTTGCCGCCTTTTGCGTGAACGGCATCGACGATCTTTTTCCAGCCGTCGATCTGTTTCTGATCATAAATACCGGGCGTACGAACATAACCTTTTGCCATCGCCGAGACGTTTGTCGCCTCCGTTATGAGTAAGCCGCCCGAGGCCCGCTGGCTGTAATAGTCCGCCGTGAAGTCCGCCGGGACGCCATCTGTATCGTTGGCACGGCTCCGCGTAAGCGGTGCCATCACGATCCTGTTTTTAAGCTCAAGCTGTCCTATCTTCAAACTGTCAAATAATGTACTCATTCCAAAATCCCCCAAAATAGTTACTAAATAATTGCTAAAATCTATTCCGCTACCTAGCTGATCCGCACGACGATCTTGCCAAAATGTGAGCCGCTTTCCATATATTTCAATGCCTGACCTGCCTCATCAAATTCAAATGTGCGGTCAATCACCGGTCTAATATTTTCTTTGACTAAAAAAGCGTTCATATCCTCAAACATCCGCCGCGAGCCTATAAAAATTCCCTGCACGTGGACAGCTTTCATAAAGACAGGGATCGGATTGAATTCGCCTGCCATATCCAACGCCCCGATCAGAGCAATGTGACCGCCGACGCGGACCGCTTTCACAGACTTAGCGAGAGTTCCCGTACCGCCGACTTCGACAACGTGATCGACGCCTCGGCCGTCTGTCAATGCGAGCACGGCTTTGTCCCAATCTTCACGCTCGCGGTAATTGATGGTTTCATCGACACCCAATTCTTTCGCCTTTGCCAGTTTTTCGTTACTGCTCGATGTCGCAATTACTGTCGCACCAAATGCTTTTGCGATTTGTATAGCAAAGATCGAAACGCCGCCCGTGCCTAGAGTAAGTACCGTATCGCCAGCCTTGATATTTCCCGATACGACGAGTGCGTTCCACGCGGTCACCGCCGCACAAGGCAGCGTCGCCGCCTCTTCATAAGAGAGATGTTTAGGAACGGCGACAACAGAATCTTCGCTGAAAGCTGCATATTCACGCAGTACACCGTCATAGGTCCCTGCTCCAATAGCTGTCTTTGCAGTCTCAGCCGATGTACCGCCGTCACGCCAGCCTTGGATAACGGTCGTACAAACTCGGTCGCCGACTTTCCATTTTTTAACCGCTGATCCGGCCTCAACGACCTCGCCTGCACCATCCGAAAACGGCACGGCGGGCAACTTCATCCGCGGATTGTAGTCACCTTTGACGACCATCATGTCGCGAAAATTAAGCGATGCAGCGTGAAATTTGATCAACACCTCGTTCGCAGACGGACGAGGAATATTTCGTTCAACAACACGAAGATTTTCAATTCCAAATTGTTCTATTTCGTATGCCTTCATCCCTGCTCCACTTTTCCAAGCACATCCGCCAGCGTGTATCTCGCCAGCGCGGTCGTCACGCTCGCGTCGATCTCTTTTTGGAGATTACACAAAATCGCCTCGATATTTTTACCGACCGGACAGTCCTGATTAGGCGATTTACCGTGCAATGCAAATACCTCGCCGCAGCAGACCGCCTTGTAAACATCAACGAGACAAATGTTTGCCGGATCGCGTGCAAGCCTCGTCCCGCCAAATGCTCCGGTCTGCGAAGCGACAAATTTTGCCTGGTTTAACTGGCTCAACAGACGGCGAATGACGACCGCGTTAGTATTAACGCTGCCCGCGATATACTCCGACTTTACTGCCGTCTCGCCCGAACGAGCAAGCAGCGTCAAAACGTGTACCGCCATTGCAAATTGACTGTTAGCCGCCATAACTGTAACAAGTATAGTTACAATTCAAATTCAAGTCAAGTCCGGATAAAAAAGCCGAAGCTAAATATCAGCTCCGGCTCATTTTCTAGAGTTAAAATGCTAATTATTTCGTAGGGATCTTGATCTCGCGACCCGCCCCCAACACTGAGTTTGGCAGCAATCCGTTGTATTTTGCTACCACGACCGGATCAGCACCGGCACGTTGAGCGACTTTTTCGACAGTGTCGCCAGCCTTTGCCTTCACAATTTTCACACCGCTTGGCAGAGCCGCCGCACCCGTCGTGGTAGGACGCTGGTAGACGATGTTTGCTACGCTGTTGCCTGCGACCGGGACAAATACCTTACCTCGCGGCGCAGCCATTCCCTGATTAGCCGCCATCAGATCATTGATGCTAACGCCCGTGCGGTTTGAGATCGTCTGCCAAGTTTCGCCGTTCGAAGTATTTGCGAGATTGGTGTTATTGACCTTCGAAGCAGGGATACGTCGAAATACAGCGACAACTTCGTTAGCCTTACCGGCAGGAACATTGATGATGTACGGCACCGGCGGCGTTACGTTACCGCGAAGATGCGGATTCAGATAACGCAGATATTGAACCGTCGTATCAGACGACTGTGCGATCAGGCTTAGATTGGTCGAACCCGGTATGCGGACACGGTCATAAACAAGCGGAGCAGCCGGCCTGATGTGACCAAAACCGTATTGATTAGGAGTGTTTGCGATCAGGATAGTCGCGAGGATATTCGGGACGTAGTTACGTG
>JAYVOS010000419.1:0-3556 GCA_043757775.1 Chloracidobacterium sp.
CCGACCAGTTCACAAACCTCGCCAATCTTGAAATATATTTTCTCAGGTATTACTACAGGTTCTTGTGCCATCGCTAGTTGGAGTGTGTTAAAGTTTTCTATAAAACTGTAGGCGTTATTCTATGCATTTAATAGACTTGTGTCAACCATTACGTGAATGTTAATCGAGTTTGAATTCTTAAAGAAGTTAAAGTTAAAGTACGATCTTAGTAAGGTCGGTGATGATTGTGCGGTATTACCCAAAGACGCAGACACCGATCTGTTGTTGACAGCAGATATGCTCGTCGAGGACATCGATTTTCGCCTAGACTGGACAACACCGGAATTTCTAGGCCATAAAGCCCTCGCCGTTTCACTTTCAGACATCGCTGCCATGGGCGGAACACCCGTCTGGTCGATGTTATCCATCGGCGTTCCCGAAAATCTCTGGAACACTGATTTTATTGACAGATTTTACGAAGGCTGGTTCTCTTTAGCCAGTGAATTCAACGTCGAATTGATCGGCGGCGACGTCTCAAGGACTCCAGATAAACTCGTGATAGATTCAATAGTCGGTGGCTCCGTGACCAAAGGAAAAGCTATTTTACGTTCCACTGCCCAGCCCGGTGACGCAATATTTGTGACAGGATCGCTCGGTGGAGCGTCCGGCGGTTTGAAATTGCTGGAACAAGGTTTTCGATACACAGAAAACGGCCTCAAACATGCCGATCTTTTGCTAAAACAGCTTAAACCGGAACCTCAGATAGATATAGCTAACCTCTTGCAGTCATTAGATATAGTCACGTCAATGATCGATCTTAGCGATGGGATCTCTTCAGACCTCAGGCAAATATGTATTATGAGCGGCGTTGGATCTCAGATCGATAGTGATCGGCTCCCTACTAACACTGATCTCAGTAGCTACTTCTCTAAAGATGATAGCCTCGACATGGTATTAAATGGTGGCGAGGATTTTGAGCTGCTATTCACGGTTGCTGAAAAAAATATATTGCACCTTAAACCACCTCACTGTTCTCGGATCGGAAAGGTAACTGCAAATAATGGGATCATTGAGCTTACAGGCGATAGTGAAACTATAATTTTACAACCAAAAGGCTATCAACATTTCTAGTATGTTTGACTACTGCATAGACGTAAAAATGGTCAGTGGGCGGTGAAAATAAGATCTCGCCGTCCACTGACCATAAATGCTAGAGAATAGACTAGTTCTACTTAGCCATCTCTACAGACTGCCGCCCACTTTTTTGCGGGTAATTACAACGAGCTCATTTCCACCCATCGCGGTTTGGCCGACTGTAACACCGACATAGGAGAAACCTGCAGCACCACCTTCGTTCAATTCTTTATCCATTGTCGAGGTTTTTTTGGTGGCAAACAGTTTGTATTCATACTTAACATTATCCGTGTTCAACGGATCTTTCTCAAGTATCGTTACGACTTCTTCACCGCCCATAAATGTCTTAAATACGACCTGGCCGCGATATTCGTAACCGTTGTTTCCTGCTTCTTGCAGCTCTTTCTGCATCGTCGAAGTTCTGCTTGTAGCAAGCAAGATGTACTTAAACGTCCCCTTCTGTCCCGGTGCCAAAGACATAATGCAGACGACCTCACTTCCCCCAAATGACGTTTCGCCGCCCGACACGCCCTCGAACTGATAACCCTGATCGGCCATTTCGTTTAGCTCTTTCTGCATTGTCGAAGTTTTCTTGGTAGCCAACAATTTATATTTGATCTGAGCCGAAGCAGTGACGTGAATTGCACACAGCAATCCAGCACAGAAACCCAACATAACTAATTTTTTCATTTTATTTCTCCCTTGAACCTATTTATTTGAAAGTAATTTGGTCTTTGTTCTTATCGATTCTGGTATGGCCCAGGTGAGCCTGCCCTCACTGTTATAGATGCCTATCACGAGTTCTGATCTGGAAACATTTGCGGGAAATAAAGGATTCTTATCCTTGTCAACGAGCGGAAATGCGACCCAGAAAACGTCCCAGTCATAATCCCTACGAAGTGCCCCTGAGAGGGCTTTGATATTTTGAAACTTTGGTGATTTGATGCCCGAAAAAGCTCCATCGGCTCCCGCTCTTAGGTCTTTAGGCTGCAATATTGCCCGCCAATCATTAGGGATCACGCCGGAGCCTTCCCTTGGGTCTATTTCGACCATAAATACGGTATCGCCTGCCGATTCGGCCTCGGCGACGAGTTCGCGCGTCTGTTGATCACTCAGCCGGTTTTTGAGCTGCTCAAGACGAGCGGCGGCTCTAATTACCTCAGGTGTTAGCCAGGTTGCGCGCAATTTATAATTGATCGAACGACTAGTATGGATACCTCTTAAATCAAAAGCACTACCGATCTTACTACTCTCGCGCATATCTTTGGCTATACTTTCAGCCTGTGACGCCGACCAAGAAAGGTAAGCCTCAGACTCTTGTCCCCAACCAAGACTAAAAAATAAGCAGATAGCCAGAGCTACAAAAAGTATTTGCTTCATAAAACTTTTTACTCAAATAATACTGATATAAATGAAAGAGGTATCCGGCTGACAATTGTATTAAGTCGAACAAACAATTTATAACACAATTTCTGCGGTTTGCGAACAGTCGGTATTAGGCTCCGCGTGATCGTCATCATAAATATCTGAGAAATATGGCATTTTCTCCGTTCGAGTTGAACATATTGATTAACCAAATGTTACGCACCTACATATAGTGCTTGCGTTTAACGCGTGTTTAATATTACATTACCAAGAGAATAAAAGGAGGAGAGAGAATTGCTGCTTACCGGACGAGTTTTACTACTTAATTTTTCATACGAGCCGCTGGGCACCGTTGGCGTAGCCCGTGCCGTGTGCTTGTGGTTTCGCGGTGCTATCACAGTCGAAGAAAACGATGGCGACAATGTTCTCCATTCTCCTTCGACCACTTTCCCTGTTCCGTCGGTCGTCCGGCTGCGTCATTACGTTCACGTGCGGCGAAATAACCGCGAAACGACGATGAAACGAGCACGTATCTACATTCGCGACCGCTATCGCTGTCAGTATTGCGGCGAGACCAAGCACGCCAAAGAGTTGACACTGGATCACATCTTCCCGCGTGCGCAAGGCGGCGAGAGTACCCCGCACAATCTGGTCGCAGCCTGCGTCAAGTGCAACCAGCGCAAAGGCAACCGCACGCCCGAACAGGCTCGTATGCCCCTGCTCACGTCACAAAAACTGCTGCGTCTCGGGCTGGATCATGTCCTGCTGTGTCACTACGCCGAAAATCGCCCCGAATGGCGTAAATACCTGTTTATGGATGAGCTTGTGGAAGAGTTGACCGCCGTAGCGGCGTAAAACTTTCAATTTATTTGTCGGTAAATTGCGATTCGGAACTAGATCCGGTCGCAATTTTTACTTTTTGCCCGGAGTAAATGCTGTTGCGTGAGTAATACGTTGTTGCATAATTTAAACTGAAATGCACTTGAATTCATACAATAAGTGCAACTTTTGAAGTTTTGCAGGAGGGGTAAGTTGAAGTAGATTTGACGCATCTTTTAACTGCAATCAAAAGGAGCAT
>JAYVOS010000420.1:0-13259 GCA_043757775.1 Chloracidobacterium sp.
CGGATGCTTTTTCTACACGCTTTTCATCTGCAAGCACCACTCCCGACATAACAAGTGCCTGTGCATGAGTTAGCGAATCAGCCAAGCCTAATGAAACGAGCAGATTGTCTATGCGTTTTTTTTTCATCAGCCGGATTATATTTCTTGATAAGACGACATAATTTTAACGCATTTCGTTGCCGGGCAACTTCGATGATATTTTAATATTACGAGTTAACTTATCGAAATGGCGAATGAGAAAGTAGTGCAGAAATTATCCGGCTTTGCGAAATATGCTTGGTTCGTCCTCGCGTGGAACATCCTTGTCATTCTGTGGGGCGTGTTTCTGCGTGCGTCCAAATCGGGCGACGGCTGCGGCCAGCATTGGTTGACCTGCAATGGTGAGGTTTTTCCTTCTGCTCCTGCTCTCAAGACCATTATCGAATTTTCGCATCGCATCACGAGTTCGCTTGATGGCTTATTGTTGATCGTCCTGTTGGTGTGGGCTTTTGTAGTTTGGCGCAGACAGCGGTCAGCAGAATCAGTACGAATTTTGCGAATGGCCGTTGGCTCGTTTGTTTTTGTAGTCATCGAGGGCCTGTTGGGAGCAGGTTTGGTATTGACAGGAAACACGGCTGAAAACCTGACTCCCGAACGTCCGTTCTGGATGGCTGCTCATCTCGTAAATACATTGATCTTGCTGGTGTTTCTGACATTGACTGCCCGTAATGCTAGTGGCGGCAAAGCTATAAATTTGGGGGTTGCGGGCAAATATAAAGCCGCTATATTACTAGGATTTGGGGCTATTCTAGTGGTCGGCATTACGGGCTCGATAGCGGCATTGAGTCACATGATATTCCCGTCCGGGACTATTGCTGAGGGAATGGCGAAGGACTTTTCACCGACTTCAAACATCCTGTTGAGGCTGCGGCTGTTGCACCCGATCACGGCGATATTAACAAGTGTTTTCCTGATTTTCCTGACCGGCTGGCTTACAAAAGAGAGTGGCAAAGACAAACTGGTTGTTCGTTGGTCGAATATTATTTCGATACTTGTATTGGCCCAGATAGCATTTGGCTCACTTACGCTTTTGACGCTTGCACCCATCGTTATGCAGCTCGGACACCTGTTATTTGTTGACGCGATATGGATCAGTTATGTGATGTTTGCCGCAAGTTTTCACTCTTTGGATGTCGGAAATGTTGATGAGCCGAAAGCCGCAACAGACTAGTCAGTAAAGCTAGCTCAGATTGACCCAATCAATTCCTTTTTGGACGAGTTCATTGAGAGACTCTTGTAAGTCGACACGTTTTTGCTCCAATTCATTTGCATCCGCGACGGGTGAAACAAAAATAGGTTCCGCGAAAAATATCTTCGTCCGAGTGAATGGCCTGGGTATCTGAAACTTATCCCAGCTATTAATGGTCCAAAACTTTTTGACTTGCACACTGAATGGCAGCATCGGGTTACCGGTCAATTTGGCCAGCAAAGCAGGGCCGGGTTTTGCCTTATATTTTGGGCCGCGGGGGCCGTCGATAGTAAAGGCCATCGGAACACCTGTCTTCATCAATCGGGACATTTCGATCATTGCACGCGTTCCGCCACGTGTAGAGGAGCCTTTGATAACGCCAAAACCAAATCTCTGTATGCAGCGTGCCGTATATTCAGCATCGAGGCTTATAGATGACATAACGACCAAACCACGGTCACGCAAATAATATGTGCCTGCAAATATACGATCATGCCACACACATAGGATCGGTGTGAGACAATTTTCCGCCTCATCATACTTGTAATCAACTCCCTCGATCTCGATCCTGAGGGTTTTGCCGATCAAATGTATAGCCGCGTAAAAGCACCAACCCGCAAAACGAATCAAAAGCCGATCCTTAAATTTATATTGGGAAAGTGACTGGAATTGATACACTTTGTTATTTTGCTTAAACATAGTTAGAAAATATCTATCAAGTTGGGGTATTATTTGCAACAACGACTAGTTACATATCGTTAATTCAATTGGCAACTTCCGCGCTAATATGCAGCGAAAAATTCTTATCATCGACGACCACGACGACCTCGCGACCTCTTTGCAAGAGGTATTTTCACATGTTGGGCACATTGTCCATATTGTTGAGAATCGCGGATCTGCGTTAGCGATAGAAAACATCGAAACATTCGATCTGGTCATTACCGATCTAGATGTAGAAAAGCTTTCGCCTGAAAACTCATTTAATGGAAACGCTCCCGTCTGTTTGCCCAAAACGCTTGATGCCGGACATTATGGTCAGCGGATCAAGGCCTTTAAGATATGTGCAGCTAATTTTCGTCGCGAAAAATTTGACGAAGAAGAGCTGAAAAATATGGTCGCGACGATTCTCGATTATAAGATACGATACGTCGATAAAGAGAGTGTTGTGGCCGATCTGCATGAGAATATCGAGTTTGAACTCCCAAGTGCGATCTCGCTGATGCATATCGTGCTCGAGTATCTGATGAAACGCGTCGAGAAACTCGGGGTTATCAAACCTGAGCATTCAAATCTTTTCGTGGCTCTAGACGAGGCATTTGTTAATGCGGTCAAACACGGCAATAAATTTGACGCGAAAAAGCTGGTGCGTATTTCTGCTGAGGTTTCAAAAAAAGAGGCGAGATTTACCGTCGAAGATGAAGGCGAGGGCTTTGACGTGGACAATATCCCGGACCCGCTCGACCCCGAAAACTTATTAAAAACTTCCGGTCGTGGCGTGCTGTTTATCTATAACATCATGGACGAGGTCAAATACAATGACCGCGGCAACCGTCTGACGATGGTAAAAAAAAGTGATAACCGCGCAGACGCGGAGACGAGAGAGTGAGACAGAAAAAACTCCAATAAGATACGCTCTTATTTACCTGCACAGCATCCTCAGCGTTTCTGCAGTACAGTTCATTTATGAAAGTCACGATCGCACAGATCAATACCACCAACGGCGACCTCACGGGCAATACCCTCAAAATAATTCAAGCAATTGATAAAGCTAGGTCTGACGGCTCCGATCTAGTCGTTTTTCCTGAGGTCGTAACGCATGGCTACACTTCGCAGGACTGGTTTCAGGACACTGACATTATAGACTCATCGCTCGATCCACTTGAAAGCATTATCCCAGCGACGGTCGGTATCACTGCGATTGTCGGCACGATCCGGCCGAATGACGACAAAGACGGGCGGCGTTTATTTAATTGCGCGGCGGTTATACACGACGGCGCATTGCTCGGGTTTGCTGATAAAACTCTGTTGCCGGAGTATGACGTTTTCGACGATCCGCGATATTTCGAACCAAGCGACGGCAGGCAACGGCGTTTGTTTGAGGTAAATGGCATCAAGCTCGGCATCGTAGTCTGCGAAGATTTTTGGAACGACAAGACCTTTTGGAAAGAGCGGCTTTATGAGAGCGACCCGACCGACGAGGTCATCGCGATGGGAGCCGATGTGATCGTTTCTATCAACGCCTCGCCCTACAACAAAGGTAAGATCAAACTACGCTGCGACATGGTTGCACATCGTGCCAAATTGCAGAAAAAACCGATCGTTTTTGTAAATCTAATTGGTGGCAACGACGGAATAATCTTTGACGGAGCCAGCCTCATTGCCGACGAGGAAGGCGATATTATCCTTCAGGCGACGGCGTTTGATGAATTTGTCGAAACCGTCGAACTCGATGTTCGTAAGCCTGATGCTCGAGGCATTACTGGCAACGAGATCGAATCTATTCGACAGGCGTTAGTGCTGGGCATCCGCGATTACGCACGGAAAAATGGATTTAAGCAAGTTGTTTTAGGACTGTCCGGCGGCATAGACTCGACGCTCGTCGCGGCTCTCGCGGCCGAGGCGATGGGGCCGGAAAATCTACTGTGCGTGATGATGCCGTCGCCGTTTTCGTCCGAGGGCAGTATAGACGACAGCGTCGAACTTGTTCAAAATCTCGGCTGTAAGAGCCGCATCGAACCGATCTCCGATACATTCGAAGTGCTGCTCAAGCAAATGGCGCTGCACAAACCGACCAAGGGCGGCGAGTCGCTTGCGGCGGAAAATATGCAGTCGCGGCTACGCGGCGTGATCCTGATGGCGATCTCAAACGCCGAGGGCCGTCTGCTGCTCTCAACCGGCAATAAATCGGAGCTTGCGGTCGGTTACTGCACACTCTACGGTGATACCAACGGCGGCCTTGCAGTGCTCGGCGACGTTCTAAAAACCGAGGTCTGGCAAATTTCGCGGCAGTTAAACAAAAATGCCGGCCGTGAAATAATTCCCGAAAAAATCATTGACAAAGCTCCATCTGCCGAACTTGCACCGAACCAATTCGACCAGGACAGCCTGCCGCCTTATGAGCTAATGGACCCTGTGCTGAAAATGTATTTCGAGCAAAAAGCCTCGCCCGCCGAGATCATAGCCGCCGGCCACGACGCCGAGCGAGTATATTGGATCCTTAACAAGGTCGAGCATCCGGCAAATGAATTCAAACGCCAACAGCTCCCGCCAACGCTCATTATCTCCAAAAACGCCATCGGCATTGGTCGCCGCCGACCGATCACGCATAAATATCGTCGAAATAAACCCGCATAATTTTTGCAAGAACACAAAAAAACTCCGTTCAGTAAGACAACAGCAATTGCTGCATTTTATTGAACGGAGTTTTATATGTCTAAATTTACTAGTCCTTTGAATAATATTAATATCGCGAGCCCGTGTCAGGCAGACTGGAACGAGATGTATGGTGATGACCGCAAGCGTTTTTGCGGCGACTGTAAGCTCAATGTTTATAATCTTTCAGGGATGACAAAAGATGAGGCTGAGGCTCTTGTAATGAACGCCGAGGGCCGGCTGTGCGTGCGTTTTTATCGTCGTGCGGACGGGAGCGTTATCACTCAGGATTGCCCGGTTGGTTGGGCAAAGGCCAAGCAGCGGGCAAAGCTCTACGCGACCGCTGTTGCGTCATTGTTGATGGCTCTGTTCACGGGCGTGCTGTTTGTTTCATTTTTCACAAAACAAAAACCGCTGATTGGCGACCTCAGGATACCATTTACGACACCGACACCGGAGCAGCTCACAATGGGTGCGATAGCCGCTCCGCCGCGAAATACTAATTCCAACGCAAACGTCGAAATGGGAAAACCTTCGGTGATACAGGGAATCGTAGCAGTAGAAGCACCAAAAAACCAAAAGACGAAATTTGAGATCGATAAAATGCGTGTGATGCCAAACACCGACCCTAAAGACAGCTAGACAGAATTAGTTTTTAACGTAATAGCCTTGACGTGCACGAACACGTTCCGGACGATTGGTTAGCTTAACGTCGAGCTTGACGTATTTATTGAGCGGAAAATTAGACTCCGAATAGTACTGGATCAGGTATTGCGAACGGAGTTCGCTGGCGAGCTGGCGAAATATGCGTTCGAGCAGGGCCTGATTATTTCGGACGTTGTTTTCGTTTTGATAGACATCTTTGGTGTCGATCGGTTGGAATTTTGGCAGAAATGCCGTGCCGCCGGTCTCGTCTGCAAAACGCTGCATATTTGACTGTCCAAAGATACTGATCGTATTTAACTGATACGAGCTGCCCCCCGGATTTATCGAATAGAAAACGGTGTCGGCATTCTGCAACGATTTCAGAACCTTTGCCTGTTCGGCGACCTTAGCTGCGTCACGGGACTTGACACGGAGATTGCGCAGCTTTTCGCCCTGCACATCGTCGGTGATCTTTCGCTCGGCTTCCCAGATGGCTTTGATAATGCCGGAGCTATTCGTGTCTTCCCCATCGGAAATAATGACCATAACCTTTCGCGAGCCTTGCGGAGTATTTTTGCCCAGATAATCAGATGCCTCTCGAACCGCATCGTAAAACGCCGTCTGCTCCTTTGTTGGCATGATTGCACGAATGCTCGCCATCGACTTATCAGCAGTATCATGACTTTGAATAAGCACGCCTTTGGCACCGACCGTAAAGATCGTCGCA
The DNA here is from genome assembly GCA_043757775.1 of Chloracidobacterium sp. Taxonomy (GTDB): domain Bacteria; phylum Acidobacteriota; class Blastocatellia; order Pyrinomonadales; family Pyrinomonadaceae; genus OLB17. Next base: position 5,973 of record JAYVOS010000420.1, read on the forward strand.
CGATCGTTTGCCCGCATCACTTCTTTGAGAAATTTCGCCGCTGTTTCCTGTTCAAATTTGAACATCGTGTCCGTACTTGCCGACACGTCAAATAACAAAGCGATCTCGAGCGGCACAACCTCTGCATCACCAAGATTTTCGATCGTTTGCTGTTTGTTTTCCTCTTCGATACGAAAATCCTTAGCCTTGAGCCCTACTACCGGCTGCCCATTAGCATCCGTCACCGAGACTGGCACGACGACGAGCCTTGATTCGACCTTGATGATCTCGTCGTCCGATGTCGCCTTGGGCTTTGGAGTCGGTGTCACAGTTTGGCTTAGTGCAAATAACTGACACGTCAGTATTGCCAATACGGTCAAAGTTAATAGTCGAAGACGAATTTGCAGCATTACTTTAGGGCTGGAATAAAATTATTAACAAAGTTAGAGGGCATCTAGGCCGAGTGCGTATTTGATCTCAGCCTCGAGATGCCCTCTGAATAGTGAATTAATGATCGGTCGAAGGTTTAACTTCGACGTTTTGATTGATACCGCGGCTAACTAGGAGCTTGACCTCCACGCGGCGGTTCTGTTCACGTCCCTCGCGTGTGGAGTTGTCGGCAACGGGCTGCAGTGCACCAAAGCCGTAGGACGGCGTAAAACGGCGAAGCGAAATATTATGCGTCTCGATAAGATAATCGCGTACGACCTTTTCGCGTCTTTCGCTCAGAGCCTTATTCTTCTGTGCACCGCCCTCTGCCGAAGCAAAGCCGGTGACCTCGATCATATATCCCTTTAATGTCGCTGCGGTCGTCGCAACCTGATCGAGCGATGCTTTTGTCTCAGGCGAAAGGACTGCACTATTGACCTTAAAGTTCACCGTAGCACTCGACTGAACGACATAATCGTCGAGATCCGAGATGCGTTTGTTGGTTGCATTTACACCGGCAACTGCTGCATCAGCCGTGTCCTGAGCAGCTTTTGCACCGCCCTTAGCGGCATTTGAGATCGCCATTAGTTCGTCGATCTGGCCGGAAACCTTTTGTGCGTTCTGCTCCGCCGCCGTCATGCGTTCTTCGACAGGTGCCACACGACTATCGAGAGATTGTGCCGTCTGCAGGCTTGTCTTATCAAATCGTACCTTGTTGACCGAGACGCTACCCGAAGTATCACCAACTCCTTCGACTTCCATATTCAACCCGCGAACGATCGCAGAGGCTGCGTATTTATCACCGCCGAAAAATCCGTTGCTCTTAACGCTGGCACCCGGCTGCACGACGATCTTAGTATCGACACCGACGGTATCGCGGACGATAAACGTAGTTTCGTTTTCTTTAGAAACGACGACACCTTTGATTTTGTATTTTTGACCGGCAACCGCCGCACGCAGCTGACCTCCTTGGGCAAACAAGCTGACCGCACTGAAAATGACGGTCAAAGCGATGATAGATAATTTTTTATACATGATGTGCTCCTCGAAGAAAAAGATTGCTGGTAAACAACTCCGATAGAATAGACGCGCTGTAGCGTCTTTGGGTTGTCGCCTAAAACACGACGTTATCTTAGTAACTAATATCAATAACTAATATCAAATAGCTATGTCTTTTTCAGGACAATAGATGCTATTTTGCATACAAAAACGACCGAGATAATTAAAGCATACAGTAAAACACCGTTAAATGAAACAGCCTTTGCACTCGCAGAAAGTCAATAAACACTGGCCTCTAGTTAAAAAGTAAAAGGAGCGTGTTCGAGATATTGTTTCAAATACGCCAAAAACTTCTCTGCGTCTGAGCCGTCCACGATGCGATGATCGTAGGTCAGTGCGAAATAAGCCATTTGACGAATTGCAACATAATCGTCGCCGTCCGGCGAAGTCAAAACCTTGGTCCGTTTCTCGATAGTGCCAACGCAAAGTATCGCGACCTGCGGCTGATTGATGATCGGCGTGCCAAATAATCCGCCGAAAACTCCTGGATTGGTAATCGTAAAGGTTCCGCCCTGCACCTCGTCCGGCTTGAGCCGTTTGGTCCTCGCACGGTCGGCCAGATTATTCGCTACTGTCGCGAGTTGCGGCAGCGAGAGAGTGTCTGCATTCTTAATGACCGGCACGATCAGGCCCCAATCTAGAGCAACCGCCATGCCGAGATTGATGTCGCCTTTATAGACGATATTGTCGCCATCGACCTGCGAATTGACGATGCGAAATTCGCGTATCGCCGCCGTCACAGCCTGGAAAATAAAAGGCATGAATGTGAGCTTTGTGCCAAACCGAGCTTGAAAATCGACTTGATGCGCGTTACGAAATTTCGCTACATTTGTCATGTCGATCTCGTAAACGCTCGTCACGTGAGCAGATGTCTGTTTCGACATCGTCATATGATCGGAGATCCTTTTACGCATCACCGACATTTTCTCTACGCGATCCTCCATCGAAACGGCGGTCTGCGGCGGCGTAAACTGGACTTTCGATGTGCTGACTGCTGGTTGCTGACTGCTGACCGCTCCCTTTACAAGCAGATCCTGCGGACGCAGAGCCGCACCGGTTTCGATAAACGACAGAATGTCATGTTTAGTTACGCGTCCGCTAATGCCGCTACCCGGTATGCGTGTGATATCAACACCATGCTCGCGTGCGATATTGCGGACGAGCGGGCTGCTCTTCGTGCGGCGAAGCTCATCAAGCGTCGCATTGCCGTTACTGCCGCCATTCGAAGTTCCGGCTGCAACTGCCATTGTCTGAACCGCAGGTTCCGGTTTCGGAGCCTCGACAATCGGCTCACTGCTTACTGCTGACGGCTTACTGCTTATAGTTCCTGCCGCTCCGACCAATGCCAGCACCGACCCGACCTCAACCGTTTCGCCCTCCCGAACATTGATCGTGAGCAGAGTTCCTGCTGCAGGCGACGGCACCTCAGCATCGACCTTATCTGTCGAAATTTCGAGCAGAGCCTCGTCCTTTTCGATTGTATCGCCCACGGCCTTGAGCCATTTTGAAACAGTTCCCTCAGTTATAGATTCGCCCATTTGCGGCATCACTACCTCGGCGGCGTCGGAACCAATGGTAGTAGCAGGAGCAGTAGCAGGCGGAGCTGCGACTGGTTCGCTTGGGATTTCTTCGATAACAGGCGTCTCCGCTTCGGTCATTATGGGAGCTTCTTCAACTACAGGCTCTGAGGGCTGACTGCTTACCGTTGCTCCGGCATCGCTTTCTTCGCCTACGATGGCAACCACAGTTCCGACTTCGACCGTATCGCCCTCTTGTGTGCGGATCTCAAGCAAAATGCCTGCACCCGGACTCGGCACTTCGGCATCGACTTTATCGGTCGAGATCTCGAGTATAGTCTCGTCTTTTTCGACACGCTCGCCGACCTTTTTCAGCCATTTCGAGACTGTGCCCTCAGTTATCGATTCGCCCATTTGCGGCATTACGACTTCAACGCTCATAAGATCTCCGTTAAAACACACAAAGAAGTAACAATTAAATAGAATACAAGAAAATCAGGCGTAAGAAAACAGCAGACAGGTGGATGAGGCTAGCCGCCGATCAAGCGTGCAACAAAGAAAGCGACTGCAGCGGCGAGGCTGCCGATGAGACACGTTTGAAATGCGCTCTTGAGTGGTTTTGAGCCGGTAAATTGGCCCTTAATATAACCGAAAATGAAAAGTGCGATGACGGTGATCCCGACGGACCATTTGAGTGCAGTGTGGGTCTGTGCGAGCAGTATATAGGGTGCGAGAGGAACCAGACCGCCGAGGATGTAGGCTCCGCCGATGGTCGCACCACTTTGCAGGGCTCGTTTCGGTTTGGGTTTTTCCAGCCCAAGCTCAAACCGCATCATAAAATCCGCAAAATCTTTTGGTCTTGCGGCGAGCGATTCGACTATCGGGGTGCTTTCTTTGCGTGTCAGACCGTAGGTTTCGAGGATTTCGACGACCTCGTCTTTTTCGTGATCGAGCAGATGTTCGATCTCGTAGAGTTCGCGTTTGTATTCGCTTTCGTAATGTTCGGAGTCGGAACGCCCGGCAAGATAACCACCGAGCCCCATCGCTATCGAGCCCGCGACGATCTCTGCCAGACCGGCGGTCACAATTATTGATGTCGAATCTATCGCTCCTGAGAGCCCCGCCGCCAGTGCAAACGGCACGGTCAGGCCGTCGGCCATACCGATCACTACATCACGGACGATCTCGCCGGATGTAAAGTGTTTTTCGATGTGAGGTGTCTGCGACATTGACTATATTATTTACCTTATATTTTGCTTCTGATCAATGCCAATGCGTTATCAAAATCATGGACCGCTGGTGAAATAACGATCTGCTTATTATCTGTCAGGACAATGGTTCCATCGGTGCGAACCTCGCTTATCTCGTTCCACGTGGCGAAACACTTTTTATAAGATACTCCATTTTCGAATATCTGCAGCAGTATCCGCCGTTGCACGACCCACGAAAACATCGTGAGGATGTATATGAATAAAAACGCCGAAGCCAGAATAAAATAAACCAAATTCTGCCTGACATAATAGCCGAACATCATCGCCAAAAAGAAAAAAAATGACAGCACCGTTATAAAAACCGCACGCTGGATATGAGCAGGCGACAGGCCGTAAACGGCAGATACTCTTCCCATTGATCGGTTAGATTCGGTCATTAAACTTCGGCTGTTGTCGGGTCGATGATAGTTTTCACTTCAGAGACGCGGTTGGCTGGAAAGCCGCCCCGCGTCGCGTGTTCACGGATCATTTCTTCGTTGGGGGCAATGTAGATGCAATAGATCTTATCGTCCGTCACATAGCTTTCGAGCCATTGTATCTGAGGCCCGAGATCTTTCAACACGCTGCAAGATGTCTGCGAAACGGCTTGCAGAGCCGCAGCGGGAGACTCTCCGACTCCGGGAATGTCCCTCTCAATAACGTATTTCGGCATATAATTTCTCCATTTGCTAAATTTATTTTCAAATCATACCAAACAAACTAATTTCGAATGTAATTACTGTGGAGCTTGCTATAAAATAAATCTAAATTCGTTACATCGAAACTTAATCTTGACGCTTCCGTAAAAAAAAACAAATGAAAAAAATCCTGATCGTCACAATTACCGTTTTTGTATCTGTGTTTTCAGCCCTCGCACAGCAGCCTGCGTTAACCGCCGCTGACTATGCCCGTGCCGAAAAAATGATGGGTTATAATACCTCGCCGCTGGTCGATCGCAACGATGTACGTCCGACGTTTCTACCCGACGGGCGTTTTTGGTATCGCAACCTGACACCGACCGGTGTTGAATATGTTTTGATCGATCCGAAAGATGGTACGCGAAAGGTCGCTGCAAGCTGGGACGGCCTCGGGCTTTCTCCCAATGCACCGCGCGACGTATGGCCGAATAACAGCAACGCTATCGTCTCGCCTGACCGAACGAAAGCGGCTTACATAAAAAATTTCAATCTATGGGTTCAGGATAGGGGCGGCAAAGAGACGCAGCTTACGACTGACGGCGTAAAAGATTACGGCTATGCAACCGACAATGCCGGTTGGCAGCACAGCTCGAAAGCAATACTCGTATGGTCAGCGGATTCGAAAAAGATCGCGACATTTCAACAGGACGAACGATCGGTAAGCGACAGCTATCTCATCTCGACTAACGTCGGTGCACCAAAACTCAGCACCTGGAAATCGGCTCTTCCGGGCGACGCTAACATCGCAACGATCCGCCGGGTTATCATTGAGGTCGATACGCCAAAAGTCATCAGCCTTCAGTTGGCACCTGATCCGCACCGCTCAACTCAGTGTGACGATATCTCGTGTGACCGCGACCGCAGGTGGGATGATGTTTATTGGAGCAAAGACGGTACGTCGCTTGCGTTTGTTTCGACCTCAAGAGATCACAAGAAAGAAAATCTTCGCGTCGCTAATGCCTCGACGGGTGCCGTTCGTGACGTTTACGAAGAGGTAAGTGCGACGCAGTTCGAATCCGGCCAGGGCCAGTCCAGCTGGAAATATTTACCGGGTTCAAATGAATTCATCTGGTTTAGCGAGAGCGACGGCTGGGGCCATCTATATCTATATGATGTGACGACCGGCAAGCTCAAAAATCGCATAACCAGCGGTGAATTTGCCGTGTGGAACATTACCGGCGTTGATGAGGCAAATCGCGTCATTTATTTCATCGCAGGCGGCCGCGAAAAGGGCAACGATCCGTATTTTGGCCACACATACAGCGTTGGGTTTGACGGCAAAAACCTCTCGTTGCTGACACCTGAGACGGCCAATCACGATGTGTCATGGTCACCGGACAGGAAATATTTCATCGATAATTATTCGACGCCGAATACGCCTATCGTCTCAGTGCTCCGCGATGCAAAAGGCAAGCTGATGGCCGATCTCGAAAAAGGTGATGTCACGCGTCTCGCAGCGACGGGCTGGAAAGCTCCGCAACCGATCGTCGTCAAAGCCCGCGACGGCAAAACCGATCTCTACGGCCTGATGTACACACCGACCACGGTCGATCGGAATAAGAAATATCCGATCATCGACTACATTTATCCCGGCCCGCAGGGCGGCAGCGTCGGCTCGCGTTCGTTCTCAGCATCGCGTGGAGATAATCAGGCGTTGGCTGAGCTAGGCTTTGTCGTAATGCAGCTAGATGGTATGTGTAACCCGCTCAGGTCTAAGGCGTTTCACGATTCGTGCTACGGTAATATGGGTGACAACACGCTCGAAGATCAGATAACCGGCATCAAGCAACTTGCGGAAAAATACCCGTATATTGATACGACCCGCGTCGGCATCTGGGGACATTCGGGCGGCGGTTTTGCGACCGCAGCGGCGATGTTTCGATATCCCGATTTCTTTAAGGTCGGTATTTCCGAATCCGGAAACCACGACAACCGAAATTACGAAGACGACTGGGGCGAACGCTACATCGGACTGCTCGCGGGCGACAATTACAAGACACAGGCCAATCAGGAATACGCCAAAAATCTTAAGGGCCACTTGCTGCTCGCACACGGCACGATGGACGACAACGTCCCTCCGGGCAATACACTGCTCGTCGTCGATGCTCTGATCAAGGCTAACAAGGATTTTGATCTGCTCATGATCCCGAACGCACGACACGGTTACGGCGGAGCAAGTGCCTACATGATGCGTCGCCGCTGGGACTATTTTGTGCGTTATTTGCTCGGTGCTGAACCACCAAAAGAATACGTCCTAAAAGCCATACCCGATCCGCGAATTGGGCAGTAAAGGCGGAAATACGACCTGTAGGGAGTGTGTTCTTTTGCTCTGTGAAGCATCACCGAATCTGCGGA
>JAYVOS010000421.1:0-13256 GCA_043757775.1 Chloracidobacterium sp.
AGTCGCTTCAGGTAGGCCTTCGCCGGTAAATTTTGAGATTATGACCGTTATATTGTCTTCGCCGCCATTGTGGTTGGCGAGCTTGACGAGTTCGGCACACGCCATTTGCAGGCCGTCCATATTATCAATGACGATCTGCTGCATTTCACCCGCACTTACTTTATTAGACAATCCATCGCTGCAAAGCAGAAACACATCGCCCCGGCAGGGTGTAATTCGCACAGAGACCGGATAGACCTCGTTTTGTGCACCGAGAGCCTGCAAGATCACATTTTTGAGTGTGTGCGTTTCAGCTTCCTCAGGGGATATTTGCTGAGCATCGATCAATTGCTGAACGAGTGATTGATCCTTCGTTACCTGATAGATCTTTTCGTTACGTACGAGGTAGGCACGGCTGTCGCCAACCTGAATGACATCGGCAGCACGCGACGTGACACCCATTCCGGTAAAAGTCGCTCCCATTCCTTGAAACTGTGGATCGGTGCGGCCCTGATGATGAATTAACTGATTGGCAAAAACCGTCGCGTCGTGCAGACGGCTTATCAAATGATGATCCGCGATATCATGTGCTAGGGTGTCATCGATAACGTCAGTGTCGAGCAGCTTTTCGCTGACGGTCTCGACTGCCATCGTGCTGGCGACCTCGCCGGCGAGGGCTCCGCCCATACCGTCGGAGACAGCCATGACAACGCCGCGGTCATCGACCTCAAATTTTTGAGTCTCAATAACAAATTCACCGTCCTCCTGATCGCTCGTCCAGACTTTTGCGTCGGCGATATCGAGCAGAAGGTAATTGTCCTCGTTGCCCTTTCGGACACGTCCTACGTGCGAGGTGGCATGTGTCTCAGCAGTAAACATAATTAACCAGTGAAAAGTTTATCTGTTTGTGCGGGATTTTCAAACGAGCACCTTTGAAGTTTTTATAAACTAAGTGCCTGATCGAGATCCTCGATGATGTCTTCGACGTCTTCGATGCCGACCGAGATCCGCACTAGGCCGTCGGTAATTCCAAGTTTATCACGAGTTTCGACCGGAACCGATGCGTGCGTCATCGACGCCGGATGCGATATAAGGCTTTCGACGCCGCCGAGGCTTTCGCCGAGCGTGCAGAGCTTAACGCCATCGAGCACCTTGCGGGCGTTATCGAGCGAGCCGGTCTCGAAAGACACCATCCCGCCAAATCCGCTCTGCTGGCGTTTTGCCAGTTCGTGCTGCGGGTGCGACGCGAGTCCCGGATAATATACTTTTTGAACCGCCGGATGCTCGGCAAGGAAATTTGCGACGACGCGGCCATTTTTGTCGTGGGCTTCCATTCGCACAGCGAGCGTTTTCGTCCCGCGTAAGACTAAGAATGAGTCCATCGGCGATAATATTGCTCCGATGCCGTTTTGCACAAAGCCGATCCATTCAGCGTCTTTTTCGTCATTAAGTGCGACAAAACCGCCGACGCTGTCCGAGTGGCCGTTGAGATATTTCGTGGTCGAATGGACGACGATATCGACGCCGTGCTCAATAGGCCGCTGAAAATACGGCGACATAAATCTGTTATCGCAGATGACTTTTGCTCCGTGAGCGTGAGCCAGATCGGAGACGGCCTTGAGGTCGGTGATCGTCATGATCGGGTTTGTCGGAGTTTCGACAAAGACCATTTTTGTGTTTGGCTTGAACGATTTTTCGAGATCAGCAATATTTGCCGTGTCCGCTAGGTCAAACTGGATGCCGTAATCAGTCAGAATGCGGTTGAATAGGCGAAATGTGCCGCCGTAGGTATTGTCCCCGAGTATGACATGATCGCCGCCCTTGACCAGCTTTAGAGCCGTGTCGATCGCGGACATTCCTGAGGCAAAGGCAAAGCCGTATTTTGCACTCTCGAGAGCCGCAATATTTTTCTCAAGCGCCGATCGGGTCGGGTTTTGAGTTCGGGCATACTCGTAGCCGCCAGTCGGCTTGCCGAAAGCCTCTTGTTTGTAAGTCGATGTCTGGTAGATTGGCACGCTTACCGCACCGGTTGTCGGGTCGGGTTCGTTGCCCGCGTGAATTGCCGTGGTCGAAAAGCCCATAAATATCTCAATAATGGCCATTGCCAGTCATTAATTGATTTTAGCTTATTTGAACACGGAAAGGGTAATTAACCTTATGAAATATAAGGATTTGTATGGTGCGATTCGTAGGCTGTGATCGCCGCTTGGTGCTGGAGCGACAGACCGATGTCGTCGAGACCATTGAGCAGACAATGTCGGCGAAACTCGTCGATGGTAAAAGAGCGGGTGAAATCGGCACCGTCTGTAACCGTGCAGTTTTCGAGATCGACGGTCAGCGATAAATTTGCATCAACCGCTGCATTTGCACCAAGATAAGCAACATCGGCTGCGTCGAGCGTAATAGGTAATAGGCCGTTCTTTAAACTGTTGTTATAGAAAATATCGGCAAAGCTTGGAGCGATAATCACGCGAAAGCCATAATCCATAAGGCTCCAAGGTGCGTGTTCGCGTGATGAGCCACAAGCGAAATTTGCTCCGGCGACCAGTATCGAAGCTCCGCTGTAACGAGGATCGTTCAGCACGAAATCCGGGATCAACTTGCCGTCGGCATTAAATCGCCAGTCGTAAAATAGAAACTCGCCATAACCGGAACGCTCGATGCGTTTCAAAAATTGCTTAGGGATTATCTGATCGGTGTCGATATTCTCCCGCAAAAGGGGCGTCACAGTTCCGGTATGAGTCGTAAATTTTTGCATAAGATTTCTTGCCGCAGATGAACGCAGAAAATCGCCGATCAGAAGAGATAAATTTTTGAATTCCTAATCCGCGTCATCTGCGTCCATCAGCGGCTAATTTTATTTAAATTTCCAGTCGAGCACATCGACAAAATGTCCGGTTATTGCGGCGGCGGCGGCCATCATCGGGCTGACGAGGTGAGTGCGTCCGCCACGGCCTTGGCGGCCTTCGAAATTGCGGTTGCTGGTTGACGCACAACGCTCACCGTCAGCTAGCACGTCGTCGTTCATCGCGAGGCACATCGAGCATCCGGCGTCACGCCATTCGAAACCGGCATCGACGAAAACTTTTGCGAGACCCTCGTCCTCAGCCTGCTTTTTGATCTGCATCGAACCGGGAACGATCATCGCTTTGACGCCGCTGCTGACCTGATAACCGCGGGCGACGCGGGCGGCTTCGCGGAGGTCCTCGATACGCGAATTTGTACAAGAGCCGATAAATGCCACGTCAATCCCGATGTCCTCGATCTTTTGCGACGGCTCAAGCCCCATATATTTAAATGCACGCTCGTAGGTTTCGCGTTGGCTGGCATCGCGGGCATCTGAAATATCCGGCACTTATTCGGATACCTTGACCGACATCTCGGGCGATGTGCCCCAGGTGACATAAGGCTCCAGCGTCGCGGCATCAATCTCAACTATTTTGTCGTAAACGGCCCCGGCATCAGTCGGCAACGTTCGCCAATATTCGACGGCACGTTCCCAATCTTCACTTTTTGGAGCGAATGGCTTTCCATTAAGATACTCAAAAGTCTTTTCGTCGGGTGCGATCAGCCCGGCTTTTGCACCAGCTTCGATGCTCATGTTGCAGACGGTCATGCGGCCCTCGATCGATAGCGACCGTATTGCCGTGCCAGCGTATTCGATAACGTGGCCCGTGCCGCCGCCGGTTCCGATCTCGTTTATGATGGCGAGGATGATGTCTTTTGAGGTCACGCCGTAGGGCAGTTCGCCGTCAACGTTGATAAGAAAATTCTTTGCTGGTGTCTGCTGCAAGGTCTGTGTTGCGAGAACATGCTCGACCTCGCTAGTTCCTATACCAAAAGCCAAGGCTCCAAATGCTCCGTGCGTCGAAGTGTGCGAATCGCCGCAGACGATGGTCATTCCCGGTTGTGTTAACCCCTGTTCCGGCCCAAAAACATGGATGATGCCTTGCTCGATGCGGTCTAGATCGTACAGTTTAACGCCAAATTCTTCGCAGTTTTCACGCAGCTTTTCGACCTGTTGGGCGGCGATGGGATCTTTGAAAGGTAGATTACGATTGAGCGTGGGGATGGCGTGATCGACCGTCGCGAATGTCCGTCCCGGTTGGCGAACCTTACGGTTCGCGGCACGCAAGCCCTCGAATGCCTGCGGCGATGTGATCTCATGTATCAGATGCAGATCTACATACATCAGGGCGGGTTGGCCGGGTTCCTGATGGACAACGTGCGATTTCCAAACTTTATCGTAAAGCGTTTTCATCTTGGATTAAACGGCGTGTAGAGCGTGGCGCGTGTTTGCAAATTCAACCGCAAATTGGGCGATTAAGTTTCCGACTTCGGTCGTCGAAACTGACGCCTCGCCGTCTTTGGCAATGTCGATGGTGCGATAGCCATCGTCGAGAAATTTGTCGATAGCATTGTCGATGGCGGTTGCTGCGGGTACATTTTTCGCAGTATAACGAAGGAGCATCGCGGCTGAGGCGATGGCTCCGAGTGGATTGGCGATATTTTTTCCGGCAATGTCAGGAGCCGAACCGTGAACCGGCTCGTAAAGGTCAATGTCACCGCCGATGGTCGCCGAGGCGAGCATGCCCAGCGAACCCGTAAGAACCGCTGCCTCGTCTGACAAGATATCCCCGAAGAGATTTTCGGTCAGAATCACATCAAACTTCGACGGATTTGTCACGAGGTGCATCGCACAGGCATCGACAAAAAGATGGTCCAGCTCCACGTCAGGATAATCTGTTGCGATCTCGTTGACCGTATCACGCCACAGACGTGAGGTCTCCAGGACATTTGCTTTATCAACCGATGTAAGTTTTTTATTGCGTATGCGAGCGGTTTCGAAAGCGACGCGTGCGACACGCTCGACCTCGCTGCGAGAATAACGCATCGTGTTGAACGCCTCAGTATTGTCGTCGTTGACTCCGCGAGGTTCGCCGAAATATAAACCGCCGAGCAGTTCGCGGACGATCATCATATCTGTGCCGCGAAAAACGTCCTCGCGAAGCGGCGACGAGCCGATCAATGCGGGAAATGCTCTCGCCGGACGCAAGTTTGCAAAACCGCCAAGGGCTTGCCGCAGTCTCAACAGTCCGATCTCCGGCCGTTCTTTTGGAGGCAGACCGTCAAACTTTGGATCGCCGACGGCACCTAGCAGCACTGCATCGCTCGCGACGCACTCGGCACGGGTTACTTCGGGAAACGGATTGCCCTTCGCCGTGATCGCGGCTCCGCCGATAATATGATCGGTAAATTCTACTTGTAAACCAAATGCCGGAGCGACAGCTTTGAGGACATTTACCGCCTCGCGGCAAACTTCGATACCGACGCCGTCACCGGCTAAAACACAAATTTTCATAAAACTCAGGCTACGAACGCAGGTGCAGCATTTGCGGGAGCCAAGGCCATCAGGTCCTGGTCATAGACGTTTTTCTTACGGTCGGCGAGTGCGATAAAACGCGGATATATCTCAGCGATATCGTCGTCAGCCAAATCAAATCCTAGCTGCTCATAACGCGATATCAGAGCGTGCCGCCCCGAATGTTTGCCAAGCACGATGCTGTTTTTCGGTACACCGACCGACTCAGGCGTCATTATCTCGTAACAGAGCGGATTGCTCAAAACACCGTTCTGGTGAATGCCGGCTTCGTGAACAAATGCGTTACGTCCGACGATCGCCTTGTTTGGCTGGACGCCGAAACTGACTATTGACGAGAGCAACTGGCTCGACGGATAAAGCTGCGTAGTGTCGATATTATTTTGATATGGCATCTTGTCTGCCCGGACGGTCATCGCCATTATCAACTCTTCGAGCGAGGCGTTTCCGGCACGTTCGCCGACACCGTTGATCGTGCATTCGACCTGCGTTGCTCCGGCCTCGATAGCGGCGAGGCTGTTCGCCACGGCGAGGCCGAGATCGTTATGACAATGGACGCTGATAGTCACATCTTTGTCGCCAACAACTCTGTCTTTGACTGCGGAGATCAACGCAGCATATTCAGACGGCAGCGCATAGCCGACGGTGTCCGGGATGTTTAGAACAGTCGCACCATTCGCAACAGCAGTCTCGAAAACCTGACACAGAAAATCGACATTGCTGCGGGTCGCATCTTCGGCAGAGAATTCGACATCGTCTGTGCATTCTTTTGCAGTGCGGACGGCTTTCGCGGTCATCTCGATGACCTCGTCTCGGGTTTTCTTTAATTTGTATTGGAGATGAATGTCTGAGGTTGCAACAAATGTATGAATCCTCGCACGCTTAGCCGGTTTCAGAGCCTCAGCCGCTCGTACAATGTCGGACGGCACCGTGCGGCATAGAGCGGCGATGGTGGTGTCGCGGCACTCGTTAGCCACGGCGACAACTGATTTAAAATCGCCTTCGGATGCGAAAGGGAAACCGGCTTCGATAACATCGACGCCGAGCTTTTCGAGCTGGCGTGCCATCGAGATCTTTTCCTCGAGATACATCGAGCATCCGGGCGATTGTTCGCCGTCGCGCAAAGTGGTATCGAAAATCGCTATTTGTTTCATAAAGCATCCAAACTATTTCAGAAAGTCAGAAAAGCCGCTGTTCGCGGAGCGTGTTTAACTAGCTTAGGCCTCGTATGAAATAAAAGTCAAGATTATGTAGTTAGAATTTGCATAATATTTACTAATACATATATAATCTGAAACAACGGGACAGATTCTTCTCGCGTATAATAAAGATATGGATATCAACCAGTTAGAGGTGCTGGTGGCGGTTGCGAGAGAGCGGAGCTTTTCGCGTGCGGCAGAGGTTTTAGAAAGGACCCAACCCGCAGTCAGTCAGGCGATACGACGGCTTGAGCAGGAGGTCGGCGAAAAGCTCTTTGACCGCTCTTCGAAAGATGGCACGCTGACATTTGCGGGCGAGGTTTTGCTCGACTATGCACGGCAGATGCTCAATCTGCGGCACAATGCTCAGACTTCCCTAGTTGAAATGCGAAATCTGCATCACGGCAAGGTTACTATAAGTGCCAACGAACACACGGTTTTTTACTTGTTGCCGGTCATCGAAGAATTTCGCAAACTATATCCGATGATCAAGATAGAGGTTCAACGCGGCGTCGCAAGTCGCATCCCGAAACAGATCACCGGACGAGAGGTCGAGATGGGAGTTATTTCATTTACGCCAAACGACGAAACATTGAGTTCTGTCGCTGTAATGAATGACGAACTCGTACTGGTTGTTTCGCCGACACACAAGTATGCCGGCCAAACGAGCATTTCGATCAAAGAGCTTGGTAATGAGACATTTGTCGCCCACAACGCACAATCACCATACAGACAAAAGGTGATTGAGACGTTTGAAAAACATAAGACTCGACTAAATATATCTGTTGAGCTGCCTTCGCTAGAGGCTATTAAAAAGCTGGTAGAAAGAGGTGACGATGTCGCTCTTGTGCCGAAACTTACTGCTCAGGATGAGATCGCTGCCGGGCGGCTCCACGTACTTTCCGTCAAGGAAATGAAGTTTGAGCGTAAATTGAATATCGTCTATCGGCGAAATGCCGAATTGTCGCACGCGGCAAAAGCCTTTCTGCAAGTAGCAAAGGACATAGCAAAAATTACCTAACCTCTAACTAATTTTCTTGGATATTATTGAAATTTTATCTTATGTATTAACGATGATCTGAGGTAGAATTAGACAGTTAATTTAATATAAAAAACGAAGTCACGATCTTTTGCTTTGCTTGATCTGACAAAAATATATGGCTGAAAATGATCCGGGCGAAGCCCTTTCACCATCGGAACGGCGAGGCTCCGACCGTAAAAAACTGATAATCGATGTCCGGTTTGAGGGCGGCGACGGCACCGGCATCGCAAATACGCGCGACATCGGGTCGGGTGGATTGTATATGACGACGACGGCGATCCTTGACCAAGGCACGCCGATCTTGATGACATTGAGCGTCGGCTCAAGAACATTGAATCTGCACGGAACTGTCGTTTATTCCGATCCAGGACACGGAGTCGGCGTGCGTTTCAGAGATCTAGACGCCGCGGACGAGACATTTCTGCACAGCGAACTCGAATTAACATAAATTATGTTCGATCAATTTACACTAGGAATCGAAGAAGAATTTCAGATCGTCGATCCAGAAACCCGCGAGTTAAAATCGCACGTCTCTGAGATCCTCGAAGAAGGCAAACTGCTCCTCGGCGAAAAGATCAAGCCTGAGATGATCCAGTCGATGATCGAGGTCGGGACGGGCGTATGCGCCAATATACAAGAGGCCCGCGAAGATCTAACCAAACTGCGCTGTATAATTTCCAGCCTGGCGCGGAAAAAGAATATGGCGATCGTGGCGGCGTCGACACATCCATTTTCGAAATGGTCCGAGCAGGAAATTTACGATGGCGACCGGTATAAATTGCTGGTTGACGAATTGCAGATGGTCGCGCGCAGCCTGCTTATCTTCGGGCTGCACGTGCATGTCGGCATACCCGATCTTGAGAAACGTATCCAGGTGATGAACGCTGCGAGATATTTTCTGCCGCACATTCTCGCTTTAACAACGTCGTCGCCGTTCTGGCTCGGTTTCAATACCGGCCTAAAATCGTACCGCAGCGAGGTTTTCAAGAAATTCCCTCGTACCGAGATCCCCGACACCTTCGAATCGTATCAGCAATTTCAAGCCTACGTTGACCTGCTTGTAAAGATGAATTGTATGCAAAACGGGTCGAAGATATGGTGGGACGTGCGGCCGCATCATCTGTTCCCGACGCTCGAATTTCGTATCTGCGACATCCCGACGCGGGTTGACGATACGATCGCGATCGCAGCACTGTTTCAGGCGATCGTCGCTAAATTGATGGTTCTGAACGAAGGCAATATCGGATTTCGCATTTATCATCGCCGCCTGATCCTCGAAAATAAATGGCGGGCGATCCGCTACGGGCTCGACGGCATGATGCTCGATCTCGGCAAGCAAAAAGAGGTTCCGGCTAGAGACCTGATCCGCGAGTTGCTCGAATTTGTCGATGACGTTGTCGATCCGCTCGATTCGCGCAAAGAGATCGAGCATATCCATACTATCCTGGAACGCGGTACATCGGCGGACGAACAGCTTCGTGTGTACGAAGCAACGGGCGGCGATTTTAACGCAGTCGTTGACATGCTGATGATAAACACGCTTGAAAACGTGCCGGAAAATTGCTTTGAATAATGCCTTGTAACGCCGTCGAATTAGCCAAAGTCCCCATTTTCGAACTGCTCGACGAGACCGAGCTGCGAGAGCTTGCAGATGTGATCGAATCGCAGACGGTTGCTGCGGGCGATGTTATTTTTCACGCGGGAGACATGGGCGACTGTCTCTATATCGTCAGGTCGGGCGAGGTCGAGCTTTATGTCAAAGATACGACCGGGCAAAAGATCGTTCTCACGACCGTTGAGAAGAACGAATTATTTGGCGAACTGTCAATGCTCGATTCGCGTCCGCGTTCGGCAACATCGGTTGCATTGATCGATAGCGAACTCCTGCTGCTCGACCGCGACGATCTACTCTTGCTGTTCAAAAAACAACCCGATGCCGCATTGAATATGCTGGCCGCGATGAGCGGTATGCTGCGAAAAGTTGACCGGCTGCTCCAGACCCGCGTCTCGCGAAATGTGAATGAGGAGATGGACGAAAAGCTGCCTGCATTGCAGCGCATCGCCGACTGGATAGCGTGGTTTAGCGGCAGTATGCACTTTCTGATATTGAATGGGCTTTGGTTTGGCATCTGGATCGGTGCCAACACGATCCCGCCGGTTGAGAAACAATTTGACCCGTTCCCATTTGGACTGCTGACGATGATCGTCTCGCTCGAAGCTATCTTTCTATCGTGTTTTGTCCTGATCTCGCAAAACCGTCAGGCGGCGAAAGACAAGATCCGTGCTGATATCGAATACGATGTCAATATCAAAGCCGAACTCGAGGTCCAGCATCTACACGAAAAGGTCGATCACATCCACGAGCAGATGACGACTAAGTTTGTTGAGTTTGAAAAACTGTTGAAAGCAGCGGCAGACCGGAAAGAGTAGTCGTTGTTTTGATCGTGTGAGTTAATCTAATTTAAAAATTACTGTTACTGTAGCTTCGACCTTAACTGTTCCAGGAGAGAACGACGTGAGCGATTGTGTGGTGACGTGTACTGTCGGCTCCGCCCGTACTGTGTTGTTCGAAACCATTGCACTACTACTATTAAGGTAACTCGATTCATTAGAGCCTTCAGTAATCTTTAAGGCCTTTCCAACGGTCTGACCAATTGCGCGCGTCATGGCAACAGCTTTCTCTCGAGCTGCAATCATAGCCATGTCTCGAGCCTTATCCTTGAGTTCGCGAAGGCGGGTCGTCTCAAAGGAAACGCGGTCAACTTCCGATGGCTCAGTCTTTAAAATATCGTTGAATAACGTTTGAAATTTGCTTAAGTCCGAGAGTTTCAAAGAAACTGTCCGAGACACCTCATAACCATCAAACGTTTTCGATCCAACCTCATCACCGCTGTCATCAAAAATACGCTTGCTCGGATCACGAACTGAGAGGTATTTCATGGAGACCGATATAGCATCAGTACTAACATCCGCAGGTGGAATTGAATATCGCCGCGATAGTTCAAGGACTTTGGCCACACCGTCTTCGCTCGCCTTTTGCGCGACTTGAAGATTTTTGTCCGTTTTCGAAAAATGGACTGAAATCAACGCATAGTCCGGCTCGACCGTAATTTCTGTTTTTCCTGTTACGATAATAGTCGGGATTTCCAAGCTACCAGCAGCAATTATTTGTCCGTTGGCACAGACCGCCATTCCGAGAAGCAATAATGTTAAAAGGAGAATTCTCATGTTTCGTGCTGTGATGAGCTAGATGATTGTTAGGTTGCAAACGCTAGCCGAGTCGGTGCACCTTAATTGAAGCTAGATACGATGCTGTAGAGCCAGCCGTAGAAAATTCTCGAATAAAATACGTCCGTCACGAGATTCGTTTGGGTGTTCCCAGCGGGTCGGGTTTTTTGACCAGTCTTCGAATGATTTTTCGAGGTGAAACTGGACGCAGTAGATGAGCTGATCGTCGTTTCGCTTGACCATTGCCTGATTTTTGCAGAGGTAAGAGGTTGCGAGCAGCTTGAACCCGTCAGGCACGCCCACAACCTGAACGCCGTGGTTTTGCCACACGCGTAGGATGTCATCATCCTTAGTATATTCCTGCCAAATGCCTGACTTTTGATCGTCATTACCCTCAAATATCGGGTCCGATTTATCGACGATCTTTACAAAGCGGTATTGATATTCGACCATGCGGCCATCGCGTTTTGCAGGGAGTTCGAGGTCGTCGAGAGTTTTGAGTTTTGAGCCGAAGGCTATCGCCACTAATTGATGTGCTCCGCAGATGGCGAGAACAGGGATCTTAGTCTCGTGGATAAATTTGGTAAAGCTCGCGATGTGCTCCGGATTGTAATAGTCAAAATCGGCAAACGTGCCGCTCATCACAATTGCGTCGGGGCGAAACTTTTCGGCGGCGTCTGCTATCTCCGAAAGATGAACGGTCATCGTCTTGGGGTTTTTGACGAGCCGGATGACATTTTTGGCGATGTTATTACACGCCATGCCGGAAACCTTTCGCTCAAAAGACAGCTTGGCTTCGGTCGTGTTATTCCAGTCTTTGCGGGCGAGGTCTGAGAGGTCCGTGTCGTAACGCAACAGGTTGTTGACGATCAAAACCTTAGCGTAGTCGATCTTTTGCTCGATCGGCTCGTAACGGCAATAAGTGCTTTTGTTATAAGGAAACGGAAGTTGTTCTGGTTCGGTTACCTTTGCCACAGCGTCATGCATAGATGTCTTAACTCGGTGTTACGTTCTGCCCAAAGAGGCGAATCATTCGATTATATCATCTATTAACGCACCGTAAAGGCTTACGAACGCACCGCACTGAAAAACGGCGTCGTCGCGTTGGTCGAGACGGTTGAGATTGCAGAGAACCTCTTCTTCGGGGTCGTCCTTTTTCTCGCAGATGAGGCACATTCTTGGCAGCGGAACCGTCGTTGGGTCGAGTTCGTTGCCATCGTCGTCGTAATACGGCATAACTACTCCGATCTTCGTTGCTTTGTGTCGCGGTCAAATAGCGGCATAGCATCGCCGGGGCCGATCTCGGTTATCTCTGCACGGAGAGCTTTTACCACAGCTCTGTTGATCGACGGGTCGCTTTTTGCGGCGGCTTCGATCAGGATGAGAGTTCGTTGCCACGAAGTTTCGAGCTCATCGGCAATGCCGGAGATATGCGATATATCATAAGGTAGTGCAAAATCGCGGCAGCCGAGCCGTGCAAAGACACGCAAGTATCTTGCGGTAGCGAGATCAGGGCAGGCAAAACGCTTTTTGCCGACCTTGAGTTCGATGCCTAGCAGGGTGTATTGGATGTCGGCGCGGTTTTCGCGGGAGGTGATGTCGAGGTGATACGCACGTGTTCGCTGCGACCGGACCTTTTCTTTATAGATCGTGGGCAGCCATTCCTGGCCAAGCGAAGCGCTAATTTTGGCAGCGATATCCATCGGGCGGGCCATCGGCTATTTTTCAGCCTTGGCGATGCCGGACGGTGATTGGGCAAATTTGTCGATCACGCTGTCGGCCAAGATGCCAAAATAGAAAACGCCGATGACAGTGATTATCAATGCCGCAGCGATGCCCCCCGTGATCTTCGGAGCGATCCATTCGCTAACGCGTTCCTTGAAAAACATCACGACGATCAGACGCAGATAATAGTAAGCCGAGATCGCAGATCCGATAACGGCGACGATCACAAGGCCGGTGACGAGCGGATTTGCCGCCTCGAGTGCGGGACGGAAAACGAGTATCTTACCCATAAACCCGGCCGTCAGCGGCAAGCCCAAGAGCGAGAGCATAAATAGTGACAGCGAAAATGAAAGAACAGGCGACTTAAAGCCGATGCCGTTGTAGTCTTCGAAATCGCAACGGCGGTCATTTTTCTGTGCGAGCAGGGTGACGATGGCAAACGCACCGAGATTTGTTATCGCATAGGTCAACATATAGAACGCGACCGATGCGATTGCGGCATCGCGTGCGGCGTCTGTTTTTGCCATGCCCGCCCCGATAAAGCCGACGAGAGCATAGCCCGCGTGAGCGATCGACGAATATGCCAGCATACGCTTGACGTTTGTCTGCATTATCGCGGCGACGTTGCCGACGAGAATCGTGGCTATCGCCATGACAGCAAGTGCGGTCGTCCACGTCAGATGCAGATATTCAGACGACTGAA